>BEHG01000011.1 GCA_002898655.1 archaeon HR04 | reverse complement strand
GAGTTATGTGTATGGTAGTGTGGGTATGCTCAAGGTAAGGGAGCCTAGGCTTATACTTGCAGTACTTGCATTTGCTCTAGCATTCATGGTTGGGTTTGGGGTGTATCCTGCTCCACTTATATCATTTGCTCAAGTATCTGTGCCATCAAGTGATGTATTCTCTACCCTACCAAGGGAGTTGCAGTCTAGCATGCAGGGGCATAGCAATAGCAATGCTGAGGGTATGGATGGTAGTAGTGGTAGTAATAGTAATAGTACACACAATCAATCTGGTCAGGCTGGTGAGGTGGGTGTAGATGGTGTTAACAGCAATGGTAATGGTAATGGTAAGACTGATAGCAGTAACAATGACTATGGGGGAGTTGATTCTACTGTTAATGGTGAAGTAAGGGCAGTGGAAGGGGATGAGGAGGCAGTAACAACCGTAGTAGAAGGTTCATCACACTCTAACCCTTCCAGATCAAGAACCCCTTAACCTTCATTCAGAATCCTTTAGCATATACTCTATCTCCCTAGCAAGGTAACCCTCATCAACCTTTGAGAGATCGTATCTATAGTAATCGAATCTATCTGGATCGTACTTGCATACAACCTCTATAGGCTCGCCCTTTGAAATCCTCTCCTCTATCACTGATCGATGGGCATATGCTGTAAGGAATCTGTAGCCTCTCCTCTTAGCCTCTAGTATGAATGAGTAACGTAGGAGATGTCCACCATTTACACCCCAGTAGGGGTAGTCTATACTTATTGGCTCAAGGTATATGGTATTCCTCTTACCCTTATTCTCATCCCTAGTACCTCTTCTCAGCCTATATAGTTCAAGAGGTCCACCTTTGGAGTAGCCAAGTATGTTATCTCCATCATCATTGCTAGCATCAACATCATTATTGCCATTTACAACCTTACTCAACGTGATGAGCAAAGTATCACTACGCTTAAGTGTAGATACGAACTGCTTATCGCTAATACGCATTGGGAGTGGTAGCAGTTTATGTAATCTAAGGAGGGAGTTTATGCATGAATCTGAGCAGTAGTAACCACCATCCTTACTATTCTCAACCTTAATGTTGAACCTTATGAGCCCCTGTCTTATCATCTCCCTTACCTCCAACTCTCTTGCATATGCTTCTTTGAATGAATTAACGTTAGTGTAGAACCTCTCCCTGTACTCTGCTGGTACTGCGGAGAGGATGAGATCAAGCATATCCTTCTCATCCTCCAGCATTATTTTGAAGTACTTAACAGCCTCCCTGTTTATTATGGAGGGATGCCAGCCTAGTGCATGGGCATTCTTCATTGCAATCTCCATGCACCCACTGTAATCCTTCATTGCATATCCTGCAACCCTCTCTGCTATAGAGACTATCCATCCAAGCCACATGTAATGCTCCCTTCTACGATCATTCTTAGGTATACCAGCCCTTGTAAACAACTCATCCATCCTATTCAATGCATGCTCCTTTACACTGCCAGTGAATGGAAATGCTGTTCTGTATATCATCGCTATAACTATATCTAGGTTAAGATTAACGTATTCAGCGAACTTTACTATCCTCTTGTTGTTCCTTAGGAACCACTCAACAGAGTCCTCATTGGGTCTATCGAAGTCCTTCAGTGGGTCAAAGTCATGGAAGAGGGATGCAAAGAATAGGTAGTAGAGGTCATCCTTACTTAGCCTACTCCTAAGCGTATCTGCTATAAGTAATGTAAAGTATGTAGCCTCAAGTTCATGATCAATGTTATGGTAACCATAGTAATCTGGACCCAAACCCTTCTTTGAGAACTCTGTTATTGCAAATTTTATAACATCTTTAACCCAGAGGTCTTGAAGCCCTATATCAACAGCAAGATCTATTATCTTATCCTGTAGTAATGCCTGCTTACTTATGCCAAGCTTGTAACTGAACCACCAAGGGGCAAGTTTTATCCTCTGATATATCTCATACCACCAAGGATATGGTAGGGTAAGAGGGTTATTTACCGTCATACCATCACTTTGTAATGGTTCTGATTATCTATATATAGTTTAACATCTTTCAACCTTACTCTATGCTAAATTATATAATATTGTCGCTCAACCATAGAATTAATTGCATTATAGAATAGAAAGATCATAATAAGGTTGCATATTTATTATTAGTTATAGTGCTCCGGGCGGGACTCTCCCATGCATACATGCAGCATGGTTTGAACCCGCGATCTGCGGCTCGAAAGGCCGCCATGCTTGACCGGGCTACACCACCGGAGCACGCACTCTACTAGCATGTATTAATAACAATAAAATCCTTACCCATCTTATAGACAGAAAGATTTTTTATGGGATTGTGTGATGCTAAGCCATGGATAGAGGGATGGTTAAGAGGATAGATGTTGAGATAGAGAGGATGAGCCTCTTGAAGCATCCATTCTATAGACTATGGTCTGAAGGCAAGTTAAGCATGGAAGCACTTAAAGGGTATGCAAGGGAGTACTTTTACCTTGTGCAAAATGTGCCAAGGATGGTTGAGAATATAATGCAGCACTATGCTAGCACAGAGTATGCTGGGGAGATAGATGTTAACCTTAGGGAGGAGAGGGAGCATATTGCACTATGGATAAGGTTTGCCAAGGCGCTTGGGATAAGCGAGGAAGATCTTTACACATACAATGTTAGTAGTAAGACAAAGGATGCAGTACATAAACTTCTAGAACTAACATCTACCCCTGCAGGGGTAGCAGCAATGTATGCTTATGAAGCAGAACTACCAAAGATAAGTAGTACAAAGCTTGAGGGGCTGATCAAGTACTACAACATGAGTAGTGGTGATGCTACTGAGTATCATAAGGTGCATAGCATAGTTGATGTTAGACATGCAGATGTTTGGAGGAGGATGATGGCAGATATGCCTGAGCATAACCATGATGCACTTCATGCTAGTGCTGTAGAGTCCATGGCTGCACAGAACATGCTGCTAGATGCTGTATATGAGAGGTATATAGGCAGAGAGTGCTGATGATAAGGCAAAGAGATTATATATAATATAAGTTAGTATGTAGTAAAGCCGGTTGCCTATTAGCAGGTGGGCCCGTAACCACTTAACGTGGCGGGATGCTTAGCCTGGAAGAGCGACCGGCTCATAAGCATAAGGCTAGACTATAGGAAGGAGAACTGGGAGACCGGTAGGTCAAGGGATCGAAGCCCTTCGGGCCCACCATCATATTAAATAATGGAAGGGAGAGAATATTGTATTGCTAGCATTATTTATGGTTGCTTATGCGCCTTCTAAGATAGAGTGCTGTAGTTGCTAGTGTAGTAGTTATAATTGCTATTGTTCCCAAGACCCCTTCTGGTACAACATTGAATGCAACACTTGCCTTTATGGATGTAATCTTACCATCACCAAACTCTGCTAGAACAATCCAATCTCCTGCTCTATCAAACGTTATATCTGCTATAGAGACCATGTTGCCTCCAACCTCCTCCATACTATAACTCCTCCTTATGAAACTCCAATCTGAGGCTAAAAGTGTCATTCTAGCAGTATTTGTTGGTATATCAGTTACTAGTATGCATTGCATATGCTCACCTATACTTATAGGCATATCCCTCACCAGACATGCTAGTATGTATACACTACCCTTCTTAACATCCACTAGCAGGTATCTTGCATCTCTATCTAGTCTAGACTCTATCTGGCTTATGGTTGCAGTTATGCTTGAGATAAATGGCAATGAGAAAGAGTAATCTTTGGTATCAATGTGGTGCGAGTTTCCAGGTTATGCGCTTATAGTACTGGTAAGTGTAATGCTTGCTGCATCTCTATTGACATGTAATAGCATAGGAAGCAAGCATATTCTATTATCTTTACTATCCTTATCTTTTTAATTTGTATTACTCAATCTCAAATTAGTAATATTCAGTCGATATCGACTGATTCTACTTATTCAGTATTACTAGTTGATAAAATTTTAATACTAGCATATAGAAGAAGATGTGGATGAAGATACCATTATTCGCTACATCAAGTATACTAATGATCGTTATATTAATCGTGCTAGGTACGATGGGTATTCTTCCTGATAATGGGAGAGCAGTCTCTGATGAGAATAATAAACTTGTTATTGTTACATCTGTAGCTCCTATAACTAATATAGTTAAGAATGTTGTATGTGAGAGAGTAGATCTGATAGGTATAGTGCCAGAAGGTGTAGATTCACACACATTTGAACCTACTCCTTCAGATGCTAGAAGGATAAGGAGTGCAGATCTGGTAATCATAAATGGTCTTAACTTAGAGGTATCATTTGAGAGGATAGTAGATGCAGCGAGAGAAGATAATCCAAGGATACAGTTACTCAAACTTGCTGATAACACCATAAGTCATGAAGAATGGATATTCGACTTTTCATTCCCTAAAGAGAGGGGAGATCCAAACCCACATCTCTGGCTTAATGTTGCATATGTAATAAGGTACGTTGAATTAATAAGGGATAAACTAATAGAGTTGGATCCAGATAATGCATCATACTATGCTAATAATGCAGAGCAGTATATAGCAAGGCTAATGGTGCTGGATGAAGGTATAATGAGAGCAGTGCAGAGCATACCTGTAGAGAATAGAAAGTTACTAACATATCATGACTCATGGGCGTACTTTGCTAAACGTTATGGGATGAAGGTTATAGGAGCAGTGCAGCCATCAGACTTTGGTGAACCTACTCCTCAAGAGGTTGCAAGGATAATAGAGCAGATAAGGGAAGAGAATGTTCCAGCGATATTTGCATCAGAGGTATTCCCAAGCAAGGTGGTAGAGCAGATAGCAAGAGAGGCAGATGTTAAGATAGTTGAGACTCTAGCAGATGATGTACTCCCAGGTAGAGTAGGAGAGCCAGAGCATACATACATTGGCATGATGCTTGAGAATATGCGTAACATGGTAGTGCCATTAGGAGGTAATGTTGATGCACTACATGGTATAGATCCAAGGGATGTTTGCAATGGTTGAGGTTTATGAACATGGGTAGAGATGATGTAGGATGGTAGCAGTAAGCATAAAGGATATCACCTATGGTTATACTCATGCACCAGTACTTGAGAGGATAAATCTAGATGTGAGTAGGGGAGAGGTAGTAGGTCTGTTAGGCCCTAACGGTTCTGGCAAGAGTACATTACTCAAGATAATAGCAGGACTCATCAAGCCATGGTCTGGTTCAATAGAGTTTGGCGATGGGATGAGTAATAGACCTGTTATAGGCTATATGCCACAGGTAGATGGTATAGACTTGGACTTTCCTATAACTGTGGAGGAGGTTGTAGCATTAGGTCTATGGAATAGATCTAGAGGGGTGATGCCATGGCATACTAGCAGGTATGTTAGAGAGAAGGTATATAATGTACTTGAAGATCTTGGTATGAGTAGTAAGGCGAAGAGTCAGATAGGGGAACTCTCTGGAGGAGAGCAGAAGAGGGTATTCCTTGCAAGAGCAATAGTGCATGATCCAGAGTTACTGCTATTGGATGAACCAACAACTGGTGCAGATCCAAGCACTAGAGATGATATACTAAGGATGCTTCATGAACTGAATAGAAAGACAAAGGTAACCATAATACTCAGCACTCATGATATAATTGGTGTTGCAATGAACCTTCCAAGAGTAGTATGCCTTAATAAGCGTATAATGGTAGATGGATATGCTAAGGATGTACTTACAAAGGATAACCTGCTAAGAGTTTATGGTCTGATAGATTCTATGTAGTATGATAGGAGGAATGGTATATGAACGAACTCAACACAACACTACTCCAACCATTTCAGTACGAGTTCTTCATTAGGGGTATTATAGTTGCTATACTTGTAGGAGGAGTAAATGGTCTACTAGGCGTGTATGTAGTGCTGAGGGGTATGAGTTACATAGGGCATGGACTCTCCCATGCAGTCTTTGGTGGTGCTGTAGTAAGCCATATGCTTAATATCAACATCTACATTGGTGCGCTACTATGGGGATTAATCTCAAGTATTGCTATAAATAGAGTTAGTAGAAGTGGTAAGGTTAGGGCAGATGCAGCTATAGGTATTATAAGCACAACAGGATTTGCAGTAGGTGTATTCCTAATAAGTAGCACTAGGAGCTTCACAAGGAACTTTGAGGCACTGCTCTTTGGTAACATTCTAGGCATAACCTATCTTGATATGATTGTAATAGCAGTAGTCTCTATAGTAGTAGTTGCATTCTTCCTCCTATTTAACAGGATTATGTTATTTACAATATTTGATAGAGAGACTGCAAAGGTATATGGAGTAAGGACAGATGCTGTAGACTTTGTATTCTCCATACTCCTTGCTATAGTCGTAATAGCAACGATGAATGCAATAGGTGTTACACTACTTGCAGCAGTCATAGTTGCTCCTGCTATCTCTGCTAGACTATTAACAAATAACTTCACCAAGATGCTAATTCTATCTACAGTGATTGGTGCTATAACAGCATTTGCAGGTATGTATGTAAGTTTCCTCTTTGATTCTGCCTCTGGCGCAACTATAGTACTGTTTAGTGCTAGCGTATTTGGAATAGTAATTCTATACAGAGTTCATAAACAATTGCATAGAAGGGTAATACATAAACACATGCATAAATGGGATCATGAACATCATTAGTTAGTTTAGTTATAACTATAGTAGTTAACATCATCTCAACTTGCTTACCTAATTATATTACTTTGACAAAGTTCACCTTTATGCTCTTTACCCCCTTCTTCTCTACCAATTCATTGGCAAGCCTCTTTATGCTCCTAGCATCCCCTCTTACTAGTATAGCCTCAAGGCAGTTATCATCATCAAGGTGCATATGTGTACTAGCGGTAACTATGTGATTATAGTTGTGCTGTATAAGGGTTAGAGCTCTCTCAATATTTCTAGTATGTGGATCGTATAGGAGCTCTATCAAGCCAGCACCCTTGCCAGATTCATTCCCAGAGAGCCACTCATTCTCTGATATGAATGCCCTCATAGCTGTCTGTATAGCCTTCGATCTATCAGTAAAACCAGCCTTCTTGCTAACTCTATCAAAACTAGCCAATAGGTCTGATGGGAGGGATATGCTTATTCGTGTTATACCATTCTTATTATTATTACTACTACTATTGCTACCACCACTCTTCCTCATTAACCTTTCTTAACCATTAACTGTATATAAATAAAACTATCTGTTATGTGTTAATGTAACATACTATATAATAGAAATAGTATAATGTATGTTGATGGTTAGAACTGCTCTATTATCTCCTCCCCCTCTTCAACTTCCCTTAACTCTAGTCTAGCAAGTATATCCTCTAGATCCTGCTCCTCCTTAACCTCCTCAACAAGTATATCCTGAAGTATATCATATGTAGTGTAATCAACATCCTTAACCCTCTTTATCAACTCATTGTAATGCTCTATAGCAAGTCCTTCAATCTCCAATGCCTTCTCTATAGCATCCCTCAATGTTGTGTACTTGGATCAACATTACCCAATATACTCGTATTAGCCCAATCTACCGGCGAACTTTGCTATTGCAGCGAGCTGGTTGAGCCTCTCAGCAATCATACCTGCATGCTCCAACTCCTCCATGGCAGAGTCCTTGAACTTCCCTGCTATGGTTAGAGAGCCTATACCCTGCATGTATAGTGATGTGTACCAGTAGCAATGGAATGCAGTGAGTTCGTTGCAGTATGCAACCTTCAAGCCACCAACTATCTCATCTATGCTAGAGCCTACTATCTCTCTCCCCTTCTTTCCCATACATATTCTACACCTTTAATGCTTAAAGTTATATGATGAGTTCTAGACTCTGCCAGTATGAGCATATATCTGTACGTTGATGGTGCAAGCAAGGGTAACCCTGGAGATGCTGCAATAGGGCTAATCATAAAGGATTGTAATGGGAAGGTGTTGAGGAAGTACAAGGAGTATATAGGTGTAGCAACCAATAACATGGCAGAGTACATAGCACTGAAGAAAGGGTTAGAGATTGCAGCAGAGTATGGCAAGGATATAACAGTTATGATGGATAGTAGATTGTTGGTTAAGCAGATGCGCAAGGAGTATAAGGTAAAGAAGGCTCATCTAAGGGAGATGATGAGAAAGATAGAAGATATTATAGCAAGGAATAACCTTAATGTAAGCTATATATACATACCAAGGGAGGAGAATGCTGATGCAGATAGACTTGCAAATGATGCAATCATCGAGCATTATAATAATAATAGAATGTAGTGTGTATACCATGTAGATAGAGCAGATATGATCAATATGATAGGCATCACAACATCACATATGCATAAAGTGTTAACCTATTCCATACTCTCCCTACTCATACTATTCTTCATAGGTTCACTTGAGTTCATGCCAGATGTATACTTCTCAAGCAAACCTATGCTTGATCTACCAGCATGGATGGAAGGTTATTGGCATTCCATTCCTTGGCTAATATTTGCTCTATCCTCCGCTGATATACTCTTGAAGTATAAGAAGGTAGGCAATATTAGACTACTCTTGCGGACTCATTGGATGGATTTCATCATGCTTGCACTTGTACCATTCCTATTCATCTTCAAGGTAGCAAAGATATCCCTCAAGGTGTATAAGGTAGCAAAGACAGGTAAATCTTGGTCAAAGTTATCACACCTGGTTAAGAAGATCCTCTTCCCTACGGGGAAGGTTTCCAAAGACGTTAAAACTGATAGTTAGTAGTAGTAGCAGCAGCACTCCTAACCTATAAAAGTCACAACTATATATGGGCTAGGCTAAAGTACAATTGCAGCTGTGAAGAGTCAGAGTTAATCTGAACGGTGATGACAAGGCATTGATCTGAGCTGCTAGTAAGATTTACTAATGGGTTAAGGCATATTATCCTATTGCCAAGCAGGAACCTGAATAGGGCAGTGAAGGATATCATCATAATAGTTATTGGGGTAGCATCTGTATGGCTTGCTCTTAGGGTAGCCTTTGCTACTGATAACCCGTTCTATGTAGTCTCTAGCGAGAGTATGCTACCTACACTTCAGGTGTATGATGTCATAGTGGTAAGGAATGGCTCCACATTTGAAGAGGTCAAGCCTGGAGACATAATAGTATTCCATAGCCCCTCTACCCATGATAGGGTTATAGTGCATAGGGTTGTTAAGGTGGAGCATTCAAGTGAGAAGGTTATAACAACAAAGGGTGATAACAACCCCATCTCCATCCCTGGGGTAGACTATCCTATAACTAAGGAGGAGTACATAGGCAAGGTTGTCTTTGTTATACCCAAACTGGGGCTGGTGAGCAAGGTTCTCGCTCCTCCAATCAACTACATAGTTATAGGGATAATACTTGCTGTTATCTTCCTAAGCAAGTTGAAGGAAAGAGAGGGTTCAAAGGAGAAGGCTATGGAGGAGGATGAGGGAGGTATAGGTAAGGATGTTGGCAAGGGGTTGCCCGATGGGAGGGGCGATGAAGATGGTGGTGTTGGCGGGGTAAGAGGCAGTGTAGAAGCATCGGATAAGAGTGATAACATTAACACTATTGATAGGGTCGGCGAGGTTGAAGATCCCAGCAGGAGTAAGGCAAGGGGTAATAATGATGATAAAGCATGACGATAACCTTGGCTATATACCATCCATCCTCCTACTTGTAAGATGTAAGTAAGGAAATCCACGCATATGATGATATGTATGTAAGATCAGAAAATGATAGTATATATAGGGTTTATATACCCCTTATATATAAGATAGGTATGCCCCAAACAAAACCAATAATAAGCATAGAGAATGTGGTTGCATCTGCAACTGTGAACCAGACCATAAACCTTAACCATATAACACAACTCTTCCCAGATGTTGAGTACCATCCAGACCAGTTCCCAGGCTTGGTCTTCAGGCTCAAGGCACCAAAGACAGCAACTCTTATATTCAGTTCTGGCAAGATGGTGTGTACTGGTTCAAAGTCTGAGGAGCAGGCTATAAAGGCTGTTAAGACTGTAGTAGCAAAGCTCAGGAAGGCTGGTATAGAGATAGATAATGAGCCTATAATAGAGATACAGAATATAGTTGCATCTGCAAGCCTGGGAGGAAAGATACATCTTGAGCAGGCTGCAAGGGTACTCCCAAGGAGCATGTATGAGCCAGAGCAGTTCCCAGGCTTGATACACAGGATGCTAGACCCAAAGACAGTCATCCTGCTGTTTGCATCTGGCAAGTTGGTATGTACTGGAGCAAAGAAGGAGGAGGAGGTCTATAGAGCAGTCAATAACCTACACATAGTGCTGGAGGAGAAGGGTCTGATGATGTATAGATAGATAATAGATTAATGGCTGAAGCATCATAAAGATATAAATCTGAGGGATTAGTACGTTCAAGATCTCTTTATATTTCTTGTATATAGGATCTATCGTTACGTTACAAGTTCCTCTTCCTCTTCTTCCTTTTCTTCTATAGTTCTTATCTGCTCCCTATATGTGCCTTTATTATCCTTACCATATCCTCATCAAGCAGATCTGCTTTATAGAGTAGATCCACAACCTCCTCTATGCTTGCTATGCTCATCAACCTTACACCCTTACTTGCAAGCAACTCTCCAGCACCCTCAAGCCTATCTATAAGCACTAGAGCATGCTCAACAACTCCACCATTGCTCCTTACAACATCCACAGCATGTGCAAGGGATGAGCCAGTGGTAGCAACATCATCCAGTATGAGTACCTTTGAGCCATGTTTGAGGTAGCCCTCAAGAAGTTTAGATGTACCATGATCCTTAGCCTCCTTCCTCACATATATCAGACCCTTCTCAAGGGTGTATGCTAGAGCAGATGCATATGCAATCCCTGCAGATGGGATGGAGCATATGTAATCTATAGAAGCAGCACCTATTCCTTGTTCTATAACATCCCTCATAGCCTCTATAGCCATCCTAAAGTATGCAGGGAAGCTTGGAAGTACCCTAAGGTCTATGTAGTATGTACTCTCCTTCCCACTAGCAAGCTTGAAGATACCAAACCTTATAGCATTTGACTTGAGTAGGAACTCTGCAAGTTCGCTCTTCATGACCTAAGCATTTATCTACACCTATAATAAGATATGCCATGCCAGAACTATGGATGAGGTATGGGACTAGCGAGGTTGTTCTTGATATAAAGGCTGAGAATATACTAAAGTATGCTAGAGTAGCACAGTACATGGGAGAGGATGTAGTACAATCAAGGTTCGAGGCTGTAGATGCTCTCATAGATGGCTCAAGCATAGATGTTGTTCTGCTTGATGGTTCTAGGATGGTTGTTGATGTAGCATCGATGCTTATAGCGTACCTTGAGGGTAAGGGTAAGAGTATAGAGAGTATTCATGCAACATCAAAGGTTAGGGTTGCTGGAAGGGAAGCAAGGTTATTCAAGGGTATAGATAGTATAGGTAGTAAAGCAGTACTCATCTCAAGGGCTGCACTTGATCCACTATTCAAGTACTCATGCACTGCTACAGCACTCATGAGGCTTGATGGAGCAGTTATGCATGATGCTTACAGAAGGTTCATCAGTGATGATCATTCAGGTATAAGGGATATCATAGACTCATATACGCAGGATAAGAACCTAATCTCGCTAGAGGTTCTTTATGGAGATGGGCTTATAGATCTCATCGTATGCGATACCACAAGGTCCTATGCAGAGGTACATGCTAGACTTGATGGTTTGGCATATGCTACAGATCTATGCAGATCGATCATAGCAAGTCCAGGGCATGCATATAGGTTATCCGATGCCTTAACTGCACTCTGGAACTGCTCAACTGTGCTTAGGGATGATGGTATCATAGTTGTTATGGCTGAGTGTATGGATGGTCTTGGTGCTAAGGCACTACAGATGCTTGTTGAGGGTAGGATTAGAGATGCTAACACCTATGAGGGATATATAGATGGGCTAGAGTACATACATATACTTGATGTTATGGGTGAGAGGGGTTATGATATAGGGCTCCTAACCATGCTACCTGACCTCTACGTTAAGGCTCTAGGCTTCAAGCCATTCAGGAAGGTGAAGGATGTATTAGCATACATACTTGGCAAGATGGGGCAGAGGCATAAGGTTATGATAGTATCTGATGCATTGACTATACCAATGAAGAGAGTACCATAACTAACTAGCTAGCACTATCCAACCAACAGAAAGTATTAACCTTCATTCATTCATTCATATCCATGAAGGTATTGGTGCACATAGTACAGCAAGAACCATCACTATTACGAATAGTATCCTCCTACCCTTAGAGAGAGGAGAGACATCATCCAATGGTCTAACATCCTGCGTTCTAGCACTCATGAACATTATGAACATAGCCATGAATATGTAGCCTAGAGCAGCAAGTATAACAACACTAACGAATGTAAGCCTCCTCTGCCACTTATAGCCTAGGGTTGCCCTTGCTATATGCCCACCATCCAACTGCCATGCTGGAAGCAGGTTAAGGAATGTTATTAGGAACCCTATCCAAGCAGCAAATGCAACAGGGGAGAGTACTGGGATATACCCTGGCACTGCCTTGCCTGTCAACTCAAATGCAAGTTCCATGAGTAGGCTAGGCTGTAATGGGATGAGTTGTGCATTTGCCATCATCGCTCTAGCCTGAGCCTCATCTATCAATGGGCTTAGCATTGCACCATAGAATGAGACAACTATTGTAACGATAAGCCCTGCTATTGGACCTGATACACCTATATCGAAGAGCACATCTCTGTTTGTCATTGGTGCTCTGGAGAATATGACAGCACCAAATGTAGGGACGAAGAACCCTGGTATACCTGGGATGAAGAATGGCCATGTAGCCTTTATCCTATGAGCCTTAGATGCCAGCATATGCCCAAGCTCATGTATGCCAAGTATCCCCATGAGCGATAGTGTGTAGAGCACAGCCATCTGCCATGGTCCATACACCAACCCTGCAAGACCATTAGATCTAAGCAACCCATCGTAAAGCACAACTACTACTGTTGCTATGAATAGCACTACAGGCATCCATGGTTTGAACCTCCTAGCAGGTTGTGCCTTTGGTATTACTAGGAGGATTAGATCACTTACTACAGCACCAACATCAGCGCTAGTAGATTCATCTTCAGCCTTGCTTAGCATAGCATTGTATCCATACCCATCGAGCTCATGCACAAGCCTTACAAAGTCATGCTTGAGAGTATCCTTTGCATCAATGTGAAACTCATAAGCCTTATCCTCACGTATATAGTAACTCCTAACATTGAATAGACTTGATACTAACAGGGGTATCCTATCATCCACATGCCCATGCTCGCTCTCTGAGTACTCCACTACCTTATCTACTATAACATCACTTTAATATGTTTGGTTCACAACCTCTAAGAGTTAAATACCCTTTGTATGATAATCAATTACATGCAGGTAGTGCTTAGGCATGTTGATGACTACATCATAAGGAGGTGTGAGTACAAGGATCTACTCCATGTTATGGAGATAAACATGGTTGCTTTATCAGAGCATTACTCTGAGTACTTCTTTGAGGAGCTCTTGAGGGAGTTCCCAGAGGCATTCATAGTTGCAGAGATCAATGGCATCATAGTTGGTTATATAATGTGTAAGGTAGAGTATGGGTTCTCAAACTTCAAGAGGTTAGGATTCGTTAAGAAGGGGCATGTAGTCTCTATAGCAGTACTCAAGGAGCATAGGGGCAAGGGTTTAGGCACTGCACTCATGCAGGAAGCGATAAATGCTATGATTGCAAGGGGATGCGATGAGGCTTATCTTGAGGTTAGGGTAAGCAATGAGCCTGCAATAAGTGTGTATGAGAACCTCAAGTTCATCATAAAGTCAAGGCTTAGGGGATACTATAGAGATGGAGAGGATGCCTATCTCATGGCTCTAGACCTACATGATCAAGCATTTAGATGAATCAAGGATAATAAATTGGGATGAACCAGTCTAGATATGCAGCATGGAAGGAGGGCAACGGGGTTAGCAGTTTTCATAACAAGTATAGCAGCATTCATGCTCTATGCTTGGCTACTGTTAGCATCTGAATGGAGCATGCTTATCATAAAGTACACAACACTCATGCTAGTTGCATGTATAACAGGTATATTTGCATGGCTTGGGTTGAGTATTGCTATGACAAAGAGCAGCAGGAGTAGTAGTAGGAGTAGTGGTGATGGTGATGGCGATGGTGAGCATAAATGTTGAGCAATGGTTAGACCTTGCTGCATTATGATTCATTTATATAACGATTTTCTAACTGCTATATCAGCAACTACTTGATACACCCTTGGTCCAACCTCCCTAACTATCCTCATGCTTGCTATGTTGAAGGTATACCTGTAATCAAGCCCATCAACACTGTATCTATAATTTTGCATGATACCATCCAACTCCTCCCTGCATATATCATATACCTTATCCTTGCTACCCCTTAGATGCGTGAAGTAATGTATGAAGCACTCCTGCCCAACCTTAACCGCCATAAGAGCATACTTCATGTACTCCTTTGCCCTCTCTGGTAATGGCATCAGCACCCTATCAGCCTTGTTCATAAGCATCCCTGCTATAACCTCTTTAGCATCTCCAAGGATTACATGAACTCTATCCTCAACCTTATTCAGCCTAGAATTCTCACTGCATAGCATTACAGCATCTGGGTTTATATCTATGCTATAGACAGTAGATGTAGGGTTCCTCTTCGCTATTATTATTGAGAATGTGCATACACCTGCAAACATATTCACTATACTCTCCCCATCCCTTACAAGGGAGGCTATCCTTGCCCTCTCTGTTGATAACCTTGGGGAGAAGTAAACCTTTGCAACATCAACCTTGAACCTGCACCCATGCTCCTTGTATATGGTTAGTGTATCATCAACACCTGCTATACACTCAACCTCCCTTACCCTATACGCATCCTTCACTGGAGATACCTGCATGTAAACACTCCTCACATGCTTGATACTCCTAAGTATTGCATTGCCTATCTCATACCTCTTCTCTAGCAACTCATCTGGCACCTTTATTATTGCAATCTGGCCTATCACATCGAATGAAGTGTAGAGATGCCTTATCTCCTCCTCACTAAGTACACCTTTGAGCGCTTCCTTGAGCATAGGCATACAAACCTATTTAATCAGCACTGTAATTTATCCTTGCATATGAAGATGGTAGCAGGCATACCTTATCATACTGTATCAAGGTTATTCCCTAACATCTTCCCCAATTATAGGGTATTAGAGAAGTATATAGGCATCATTGGGGCACTGGATGGTGCTGATGAATACTCTTTGAGATACCTGTACAGGAAGGGTCTCCTCTACAGGATAGATGTTGATAAGGCTAAGGATAAGTATAGCATACGCTATAAACCAACACCTAAATGCATTATCATAAAGATCCTAGCGATCCCATCATTCAGAGATAATAGGATTATAATGAATACATTAGCAGATGGAGCATACAAGGGGAATAGGCTTGCACTTGCACTCATACTCATAGGTTTGGTAGATGCTAAAGATGAGAGTATATACAACACACTTGTAGATTATGCAAGTACCCATACCATAGATGATATAGATGATTGCAGTGTAGCAGACTCACTCCTGGAGTTCTTGAGCAATAGAGTAGAGAGGGATGCTAGAGGCATACAAGGATACATAAATGTGCTCAAGGACTTCACATCCAGCACCCTAGATAATGTTCTAAGGGTTATAATAGCATCTGTAAAGCCAAGGGTTGAGGATTATAATGGCTTCATACAGCTTATGCATGAAGTGGTAAGGTTCTACTACGATCCAGTAAGGATAGCATACATGCGTATAGTAGAGGAGAGGGAGGATCTCACCTCAAGGTTAGAGGAGTTCAGGAAGGAGCGTGACATCTCAATTATAGCAGGTAGCAAAAGCTACAGCAATCTGAGTAGTGGTAATGACAAGGTAGAGGTATATTTCAGATTCGATCCATCAGCGCATAGCAGGCTAGCATCATTACCGTATTACCTGCAGATTATAGCGTTTAAGTTGATTGTAGAGCCTAGGGAGTTCATGCTCAAAGAACTCGAGAGGTATGTATGGGGTTAATAGTTTAGCATTGCTTAAGTTTTCTCTTAAGATATTCACAAGAGGTTTTAAGTAGAAGGATATAGTAAGTTGATCATGGCTTCAGGTAGTGCGATAGCACAAGAGTTGGCATCTGCGCCATTCGATGAGATGATAAAGAACCTTTTACTAGCAATGGTTGCAGCACAGAATGAGGCTAACACATCATTCATAGAGGGTATAAAGGAGCTTGCAGATACAATAGTAGAGATAAAGTACAAGAAGAAGACAGATTCTGGTGAAGAAGAGAAGACTATAAGTGGAAATGCTCTAGCATTTGGAATACTCCCAACTATGCTCCAAATACAGAGTGGGGTTATAGAGGTGAAGATGGCTATAACCATGGAGAGGAGGACAGACTTCCAGGTTGGTGTAAAGGCAAAGGCAAAGTTCTGGTTTGCTAGTGTATCTGTTGATGCAAAGTACTCTAACACATACTCATACAAGGCAGAGGCATCAAGTTACATAAGGATACAGGTTGCTCCAGCACCTCCTCCACAACCACTCATGAAGGCTATAGAGAAGATAGCAGCAGATAACCCTCCACAGATACCTGCATAGTTGTGATGGGTATGCTAGTAGCATCCATCCAACTCTACCATTTTTTGGAGGCACTTGTAGATAGCATTAATGATGCTGTAGAGAGTGCAGTTAGAGATTCTACTTCTACTGATGCGCCTTTAACATTCATCCCATCATCTATAGACATGAGCATAAGATGCTCTTTAGAGTATGCTGATGATGATGTGTATATTGCACCTTCTAATGCGCTTGTAGCAAACTACTATGGGAAGGGTAAGGATGCAATCATACAGGCTAGAGTATCCTTGATACCAAGGTCATCCAGCACTCTAGCATCATCTGGAGCAGGATCAAGTATAGGGGTGCAGGATATGAAGGAGGGAGGTGAGTGATCTGTCAAACTCTGAGGATCTGCAGAAGATGCTAAAGACTTTGAGAGAGGAGAATGAGGTCTTGAGGCAGAGAGTTGCTAGGGTGGCAGAGTTGGAGAAGGAGAATGAGGCCTTGAAGAGTAGGATAGCAGAGATAAGCAAGGGCTTCACACTAACTGTAGAGCCTGCTACACTCATAAAGGCTATCCAGAGCGACCTTCTCAAGGTTGATGAGTTTGCACTCAAGCAGGAGCGTAGCACAACATACGTTGTATCTGACCTTAATGTACAGTTGAAGGCTGTTGTTACACAGAAGGATGATAAGGTTGCATTAGTACTTCCATCAAGGGCAGATGAGATAAAGCCAGAGATGTTTAGCACAATAAACATATCCATAAAGCCTATACCACTGCCCTATAGAGCAGCTCAACCACAACCCCAACCTAAACCTAGACCAGTTGAGGCTATAGAGGGTATAGGACCAAAGTTGGGGAGTGTATTGAGGGCTAAAGGGCTTAGCACTGTAGCAGATCTTGCTAGAGCATCAGCAAGAGATCTTACTACTATAGGCATGGATGGGAAGAGTGCAAGCAAGTTCATAGGGATGGCTAAACTCATGGCAATGAGCGAGTTTGCAGGGCTAGAAGGGATGGATGAGCAGGCAGCAGAGTTACTTGTTATAGCAGGTAAGGTAGACTCTAGGGAGATGCTTGCAAAGAGTGATCCAGAAGAGCTCTTAAAAATACTTGATGGTGCAATAAAGGAGAGGAGGGTTAGGGTACCCAAGGGATACAGACTGAGCATAGAGGATGTTAGGAGATGGATAGAATCTGCAAGGAAGAGCGTTAGTAGTTGAGCCTTATTTTATTCATATAGCATAGTATAAACCCTTCTCCTTCTGCATCCTATCAAGCCTGCTATGCATCTTGTTTATCCTTGGTCTATTGCTCTCCTCATCCCTCCTGAACGTTACATCCAACCCTTTAAGGAAGATGTTCATCCCATCCCTCTTGCTCAATGTTCTTGTAGCATACCCTTCCTTTCCTGGCATACCAGTGAATACTATGAGCGTATCTGCAACCATATCAACCATATGCATATCATGATCAACTATTATAGCAGATCTACCCTGCCCCTTCACAAACCTCTGTATGAACCTTGCTATGGTTATCCTATCCTCAACATCGAGGAATGCTGATGGTTCATCCATAGCATATATATCAGCATCCCTTAGCAAGCATGAGGCTATTGCAACCTTCTGCAACTCCCCTCCACTTAGATTCTTTACCATCTTATCATACATCTTCCTTATCCTTAAAGGCTCAACTATAAGTGCCTCAGCACTACTCCCCTCTATACTCTTCCCATATGCTTCAGATAGAAGGGTTCTAACATCATACTCATAATCCTGCTCAAGATACTGTGGCTTGTAGGATATCCTTGCATTCATCCTGAACCCCCCAGCATCAGGCTTATCAACACCTGCTATCATCCTCATCAACGTTGTCTTTCCAAGGGCATTTGCACCAACTATACCAACAACCTCACCCTTCCTAACCCTTGCACCATCAGCAACAAGCCTGAACCCAGGATGGCTCTTCTCTATCCTAGTGTACTCAGCAACAACCTCCTCCATTATAAGATCCTCCCCGCTTGTAGCAGACTCGAACCTGAATGCCCTATCCCTGAACCTTACATTTATGCTTGATATGTAGCCTTGAAGGAACTCGTTTATTGCTGTGTTTGTGCTCATTGCATCAGATACCATGCCATACGCACCAGGCTCACCATAGAGTATATGCACATAATCGCTAAGGTAATCAAGCATGGTTAGATCATGCTCAACTATCATAACGCTCTTGCCCTTGCCTGCTATCTCATTTATCACTCTAGCAACCTCAAGCCTCTGATGTACATCGTTGTATGATGATGGCTCATCGAAGAGGTAGAGGTCAGCATCCTTGCTTGCTGCAACTGCAACAGCCAACCTCTGCAGTTCCCCTCCACTCAACTCATTAACATATCTCTCGAGAGAATCATCAAGGGCAAGCCTTTTAGCATAATGCATTGCACTACCACCATCATCATATCTCTCTAGAAGTTCCCTAGCAGTACCCTTGAAGACCTTTGCTATGAGATAGACCTGCTGTGGCTTCATAGCAACCCTTATCCTCTTCTCAGCAACTGCTTTAAGATGCTCCTTCACTGCTGTACCTCTAAAGTGCTCAATAACCTCATCCCATGATGGCTCATCATCATACCTTCCAAGGTTTGGCTTAAGTATCCCTGCAACTATGTTGAGTACAGTGCTCTTCCCTATACCATTCCTGCCAAGCAGTCCTACAACAGCATTGCCCCTTGGCACTGGTATATTGTAAAGCCTGAAAGAGTTCTGCCCATACTGATGGACCTTCCTCTCTTCCAACTCCTCAGCAAGGTTGATTATGGTTATTGCATCGAATGGGCACTTCTTCACGCATATTCCACAGCCATTGCATACATCCTCATCTATCACTGCAATAGCCTTGCTCCTATCCTCCTCGCTCAGTGTTATACACTTGCCCCCATCCCTGTTGAGAGGGCAGAATGCTATGCACTCTAGACTGCAGTTC
>BEHG01000010.1 GCA_002898655.1 archaeon HR04 | reverse complement strand
ATGAGTTTGCATCAAGGGTTAATACTGAGTTGATAGACAATATTGGTAACTTCATAAATAGAGCACTCAACCTTGCAAAGAGGTATGGTGTATCAACTACACCAACTGAATACGATGATGGTGATAGAGAGAGTATAAGGGTTATAAAGCATATAGCGCAAGATGTTGGCTCGCTAATAGAGAGGAATGAGATTGATAAGGGCTTGAGGAGGATAGTTGCATTTGCATCATACTTCAACCAGTACTTCCAGAGCAAAGAACCATGGGCAAAGGTTAAGAGCCAAAGTAAGGATGATAAGGCAAGTGCACACAACTGCATATACATATCTGTTAATGCTGTAGCATCACTAGCAGTACTACTTGAGCCATACATACCATTCTCTGCAGAGAGGATATGGGAGCAACTCAACATGCAAGGTTCTATACATGAGCAGAGATGGGATGATGCATCAAGGCTCATGGTAAGAGAAGGACATTCTGTTGGTGATGTAAAGCCATTGTTCAAGAAGATAACTAGAGAGGAGGTTGAGGCTCAGAAGAGCAGGCTAGGCAAGCATATAGCATGATCATCAGTTGTTAAGCATTATGTTGTGTTATGTTATGTTGTTTATGCATCTATTCCTAACCTTGTAGAGTCCTCATCATACACCTTATCCCTCATCATCCCTTTGATCCTCTCAAGATTAGCCTTATGCTCATCACTACCAACATGCTCATCAACTATTGCATCATCAATCTCAATATTGCATATATTGCATTTCACAATCATAACCACCATCCCTTGAATGCAACTTTTATTTATTTCCAGTAGAGGGTTAATATATGGAGAGGGCTTTGATAATAGGAAGGTTCCAGCCATTCCATCTTGGACATCTAATGCTTGCTAGAGAGGCACTCAAGGAGTGTGATGAACTTATAATAGCAATAGCGAGTGCACAGTTCAACTACCTAGAGAAGGATCCATTCACCGCTGGGGAGAGGGTATGGATGATACATGAGGCTTTGAAGGATGAGCAGATAGATGGTAGGAGCATGATTGAGAGATGCTATATACTTGCTATACCAAACGATGAGAATAATGCAAGATGGTATGCACATCTAAGATCCTATCTTCCTCCATTCCACCTTGTATATACAGGGAATGAGTATGTAGCGATGCTCTTGAGCAAGGAAGGGATAAGGGTTAGGACAAGGTTATTCAAGAGGGATGAGTACAATGCAAGCAGGATAAGGGCGTTGATGCTTGAAGGAGATGAGTGGAGGCATCTAGTGCCTAGAGCAGTTGCTAAAGTTATAGATGAGATCAATGGGGTTGAGAGGCTAAGGGTAATTGCTAGGGCTGAGAGCAGGCCTCAGGAATGGTAAATGTAATAATATTGATGTTAGATATATAGATATGGATAAGGTTAGAGGGATTAGGGCATGTCCTGTATGCCCATTATGCAATGGGAGGAAGTTCAGGCTCATTGCTAAGCATGATGATGGTAGCATAATGCTTGAGTGCTTAAGATGCTCACATAAGATTATAATCTGAGAGAATTTGAATTAGAGTCTCATTATATTTCATGAAAATGACTTTATTTTTACCAATCTTTATATCCTTCGCAGCCTTAGATTTTCCTACACGCTTATGACATACAATTGGTACTATCTTTGTATTATTATTTATAAC
Source organism: archaeon HR04 (assembly GCA_002898655.1). Taxonomy (GTDB): domain Archaea; phylum Thermoproteota; class Nitrososphaeria; order Nitrososphaerales; family Nitrosocaldaceae; genus Nitrosocaldus. The sequence continues at coordinate 18,546 of BEHG01000010.1, read as the reverse complement.
TTGCACTTTATAGAAGAAATCACGAGTATTATTGAATTTATCCTCCTCGTCACAATAATGGACCAATGCTGTTATCTCCAGCAGTATGAAGAGTCTTTTATTGGAATAGTTAAAATCTATAGCAGCATCGCAATGTTTCATTTGATTTACATTCTTTAGGGCTGGATTATTATCGTAATGATGCCACTTGTTTATAGTAATATTACCCCTTATTTTATCGCATATATCGATTATATTATTGTAACATTTTGTTTTCTTTGGATCTTCCAATATGTATATATCTGCATTATTCTGCATCTTTCCTCCCTTTGTATTCTTCAAGCCTGTATGCTATCTTTGAGATCTCTTTACCCATTGTAAATGCTACTTCAGTTAAATCATCTTCTGGTATTCCAGGCTCATCAGTCTCCTTATCTACAGTTGGTAACTCTTTAATTATGTAGCCTTGTTCACCTTTATCATATTTGAATAGGTACGCACCAACATCATCAGGATTAAGGTACTCATCCTCCATGTAACCAAGCCTCTTTCTATCTTCTTCAGAGAGTCTGCTCAGTAACAACAAAATATTTATCTGATGTAATAGGTAATCACTATGAGTCGTAATTAACACTCTTACACCCCTATTAACAAGCATTGCTAAGAGCCTTGCTATTTGTCTCTGCAATTCTGGATGCAAGTGTGATTCAGGTTCTTCAAGTATTAATAGATCATTTGGTCTTATTATATACTCTAGATAGAGTGATAAGGGGGCGAGTTCTGCTATTCCAGACGCAGTTCTTACAACTGGTATATTTAATTTAGAAGCATTGCTTTTATACATTAGCTCTTCTTTATCCGAGAGATATATACTACCTTTAAGGATAGAATTATTCAAGAACTTTATAGCTTTCTTTATATTCTTACGAAACTTCTTTGATTCTTTTTTATATATATCATCCATATATCTATTATATATAATCCTATCTGGTATTGAGATCAGTGTTGCTATGAAATCTGCTATCACGCCTGTAAGCTTAGGCATCCCTTGAAATGATAATCTTGAAAATGTTGTTACTATAACACTTGATATCGTTCTATGCGCTTGAATCAAACCAGAACGTGAAGCTGGCATATAATAAAATCTTCCTGATAATACAAACATACTCTTACTTACAGCTTCTAACGCTATTACTTTGTCTTTTTTTGGGCGCCTACCACGTCTAATTATCTGCAACGATTTATCTTTCTCTTCTAGTAAAGAGATAAAAACATCCTTTTCGGGCATTTCTATATTTATATGAGGTTCTCCCTTACCCTTACCCTTCTTTAAACTTATGCTATATTTAATACCCTTTGTTGATATACTAACCTTCATACTGTTGCTGTTAACATTCACTAAATCAAGATTACCAAATACAGTTGTAAGACCCTCATAAACATCTTCATTCAAGGATCTGTATAACATATCGTATATAAAACTATAATAATCTCTTCTAGTTTTTAGGTTTCTTATATTTTTATAACTAGAATCTATATCTTCTCTCCAAGTATAGTCGTAATATTTACGTGTAAAGCTATTGTACAAAGCATAAAGAAACATAGCAGTATATGACTTGCCAGAACTATTGGGTCCAATAAATACCGTTAATGGTTTGATCTCTATACTACCCTTGACTATCGGGCCTAGCCATTCAATATCAAGTCGAAGATTATCTTTACTTACTGTTCTAGAAGCCTCCATAACAAGAATTATATAATTCCTGTTTAAATTCTTTATTAAAATACTGTCTGTAACATATCCAATCAAGATTAACATCTTTAGTATAGCAATTGGTATTAATAGGCTCTACTGCTATGCTATGGCAATGGCTAAAGCGACAACAACTGATAGAACAGCAAGGCAATGGGTTGATGATCAAGTCTCTCTAGAGCCTATAAGGAATGAGACTGTAGCAGTTTTAGGCTATGGTATACAGGGTAATGCACAGGCAAACAACCTTAGAGATTCAGGCATAAAGGTGATTGTAGGGTTAAGGAAGGGCAATAGTTATGAGCAGGCGGTGAAGGATGGGCATGATGTAAGATCTGTTAGTGATGCTGTCAAGGCTGCAGATATTATAATGGTCCTCATCCCAGATATGGAGCAGGCTAGAGTATACAAGGAGGAGATAGAGCCCTATCTGAAGGATGGTAAGGCGTTATGCTTTGCACATGGTGCTGCCATACACTGGAAGTGGATCATTCCTCCAAAAGGGGTGGATGTCTTCATGGTTGCACCAAAGGCACCAGGGCAGAGGCTAAGGGAGCTCTACCTTGAGAACTTTGGTACTCCAGCACTTGTAGCAGTGGAGCAGGATGCAACTGGTAGGGCATGGGATAGATGCTTAGCAGTAGCAAAGGGTATAGGATGCACAAGAGCAGGGGTTATAGAGACTACATTCAAGGAGGAGGTTGAGACTGACTGGTTTGGTGAACAAGTTAACCTGTGTGGAGGTGCACACTCCCTAATACTTGCTGCATTCGAGACGCTGGTAGAGGCAGGTTATAGACCAGAGGTGGCATACTTTGAGTGCTTACATGAACTGAAACTCATAGTTGATCTGATCCAGAGGTATGGGATAACTGGGATGTATGCTAGGGTAAGCGAGACGGCAAGGTATGGAGGCTTGACTAGGGGACCTTACGTTATAGATGCTAGCGTAAAGGCAAGGATGAAGGAAGTACTCAAGGATATACAGGAGGGAAGGTTTGCTGAGGAGTGGGTTAGCATATACAAGAAGGAGGGCAAGAATGCATTTGAGAAGTACATGAGAGCATTGGAGGAGCATGAGATTGAGAAGGTTGGGAAGAGGATAAGGTCAATGATATGGAGAGAATGAGCACTTCCCTATAATTTATTTTATCTTCCTTAGCAGAGTCTTTGGTACATCTAGATCTATCACAGGTTGTGAACTTATTACATATATTGGTTCGCCAAATGGATCATACTTCGATGATCTCTTTATTGATGTTATTATGAGTTTCATCTTTAGCTTTGCTCCATTCTCTAAACTGTAAATATTCCAAGCATCAACCACATGCCTGCTTATGCTTACATCGATAGCATAATCTAACAGCTCTGAAGGGTCTGGTAGTGGTATAGTAGGAGGACCTTTGAGTTCTTTAGGAGCACGAACAACAAAGAGTGTTGTATTAGCAGTCTGGTATATTGGTTTGCCTAAATCATCATACTGGCCAGTGTTAAGTACATTAAGCAATACTAGCCTAGTACGCAATCTACTCCCATCAGAGAGTTCATAAACATTCCATGGTTCATTTAATACCTCAAAGTCTATATAAGGTGTGACTGGCACACTCATGGTCTCATATCTCCGTTACTCTCTCTAATCATATTAATTACTTGCTTTGCATTGATTATTGCATCTAATGCATCATCTTCAGTTATATCTTTCGCCAGATCATAATCAGCATCATTCCTCATATCTAAGATACTTCAGTATATTAGCAGCGGTGATCAATCCTATCCTTACTAATAAATTCCTTATAATAGAATGATCACTGCTTGAATATGTTATATTCAAGGGAGTACGGTGCTTTAAAAACTCTCTAGCGTAAAGAAATACACTATAGTATGTATTATGTATTACTGTTCTCCATATAGCCTCTCTATTTATATTTGTAGGTGGAGATAACTTGTTAGATATTCTACAAGATCCAGAAAGTCAAGTGGCGTAAACACCATAAATATCATCGCTGTTATCCCTTTACTATAATACATACCTTAGTTAGTACATCCTCTATTCTGCCCTCCTTTGCAACCTTTTCTGCAATACCGCATAATTTATCCCATAATATGAGTCTATTATCGATATTTTTATTATCTTCTTTATATACTACTATCTCCAGCGTTATATCTTCAGGATCTTCAACATCCTCGCTTACCCTAATCTCTATACCCTTCAGTTCACCTCTTCTAAGCCTCATCTCTGCCTCTTCTAGAACAGCGTGCAGGACTGGTATTGTATTTAGATTATTATTAATTATAAAGTTGATAATCTTCTTACCATCTATCATATATCTTGCGTATCGCTTAATGAATTTAGTTACTTCATCCTCTACAGGAATAAGAATATCTAATCTAGAGATATTAGATATAGTATATCCTATTGATACTTCATTGCCGTAACTATAACTATTAGCCCAAGTTAGACTACTCATCTCTTTCTCTATCTACTCACATATTTATATTTATATGCTAGAAAACATTGCCTTGAACCTACTCCATAGAGATCTGAACTCATCCTCGCTTATCCTATCATCGTAGAGTGCATCATCAAGAGTATCTATGAACTGCCTCACCATATGCAGCCTTCTCTTGAATGTATAGTATGAGTAGATGCCAACTACTCCACCTATTATAGGAGATATGTATGTGAGCAGGGTATCGATCATACCATATCTTCATCATCCTACTATAAATCAAGTAAGGTTAATGTAAATACAGATAGAGCAGCAGTAACAGCAGCAATAGTAGTAGTATTGATGCAGATAACATATACGTAAGAGGTTGAGAGCCTTTACTTATTCAATCTCTTCTTCCTTACCTCTTCCCTAATGAACTCTATTATCCTGCTTAAAGGTGTGCCAGGACCAAAGTTCCCCAATATACCTTCCTTCTCAAGCAGAGGCTTATCCTGCTCTGGTATTATGCCCCCTCCTAACAAGATTATATCATCCCTACCCTTCTCCCTTAGAAGTTTAGCAACCCTTGGGAATAATGTTAGATGCGCTCCATTCAAGAGGCTCATCGCCACAACATCCACATCCTCATCAATTGCCATCTTCGCTACCTGCTCTGGTGTGCAGAATAAGCCTGAGTATATAACCTCCATACCAGCATCCCTAAACGCTCTAGCAAGCACAAGGGCGCCTCTATCATGCCCATCAAGCCCTAGTTTTGCTACAAGTATCCTTATAGGTCTCTCCTCTTTCTCCTGCTCTTGCTTCTGCATATACATTGCATCACTTGTATGGTATATATCTCTTTATTAGTATGACAGCTTATATATTATATGGATGAATAAACTTAAATCATTAATACCTGTAATATTCTTATGCTCTACCTAGTGATAGATAGGGTGAGGATAAACTTCGAGCCTACAGATGTCTCGCTGGCACAGTTGAAGATGCTTGCACAGACATTCAAGATGTATGAGGATTACAAGGCTGCAGGGAAGTTGAAGGCTGCTTATGCATTTGCTGATACGCCTGGAGGAATAAGCATATGGGATGTTGAGAACAATGAGGAGTTGCAGAGGATACTCTTCCTCCTCCCTAGCATGCCATTCATGGAGAGAGAGGTTAAACCATTAACAAGCATGGAGAGTGTAAGCAGTATAGTTAGTGAGTTGACAGAGATAGTTAAGAGTATGCCAAGCAAGCCTAGTGTGTAAAATATCACTAAATTTTATTTATAAGCAGATAAGCAATACCATGCTTGAATGCATCATCTAATGTTGATATGCTATGCTAAGAATAAACCTGAATATGATTAATGGTATCTTATCGTTATATGCCATCTACTCATGTATAGATATCTAACCTACCAGTAGCACTATCCCTATCATCACATCCAACCATACCTACCATCTCCATCCTCATCAACTCAATGCTATTCCTTGCTATATCCTTCATGTATAATGTGTAGAGCTTCTGCTGTAGTTGGAATAACGCTATGAACATCTCTCCATATGTTGGTTTATACTCATTGAAGGCTCTATACAATGCATCGTCAAGGATGTTGAATAGTTCTTGAACCTTAATTGCACTTGGGAGTGCATTCTTACTAGTGTTAGGATAATACTTTCTATCATCATCCTGAATGTCTACTCTATCTGACTCATGCTCATAACTACAATCATGCTCATTAACAGACTGTTTACAACAGTTTTCATCACAACTATTGCATGTATATCTTACCATTGGATATAGTATGATGATGTTTATAATTAAGAATAATTAGGATATAACACATTACTATATCTTATTTTTATCTCTCTGATCTATAATTATTTATATAATTTGGCGATGATACTCTAGATTGATGAGAGAAGGTATTAATAATAATGCTGGTTGATAATCATACCATGCCTATGCATGTAGTCAGCAAGAATTACCAACTATAACTCTCAAGCATATTCTTCCTCCTCATCCTCTCCCCTCACATCCCATACCCTCTATATGATCATTCAGCCTTCTAACTCAAGTATTTGATCTTTACAATCACTCTCAGCCATCCTAGCCATTACATCGTACTAGTCATCATCAGATCTGCTGCTATCATGAACGTTAATATCAATAACCAACTTGTCCAAGTATGCTAAGATAGATGCAGAGTTGACATCATATGTTCTAACCATTCTCCTTATATCATGTTTGAGTATTGCAATCTTTAGATCCAATGGTGAGTACCTTGGATGTACCATATTAATCACCAACATAACATTATCTACTTATACCATCATAGAATTTATTGCATTCCATTATCCTATTATGTATATCAGTTGATAGATATGAAACCCATGATAATGCATCATCTATAAGCATGTGAATATCTGGATCTGATGATCTTGCAATGTATCTTAGTATTGATTGAAGATGAAGTAGGGCATTACTCCATCTGATCAATTGTGATTCTGGTATTGTTGCTATATGCTCCTTCATACATATCAATTCTATAATCATACATAATTATTGTATTGTAGGTTATTGTTAAAATGAGTAACTGATTGATTAACTAAATAAAGTGATGGATGCTATTTATTGCCATTGTAATTAACCTTGATCCTCTTCAACATCCATCTTGCAGCTCTCTTCTTCTTTACAAACTCTCTTGCTCTTCTGCTCATATATTCAAGAGCAGAGATCTTCTCATCAAACTCGCTCCTATTAGCCTGCATATACATATAAGCCTCAAAGAATGGATTGCCATTAGTACTTGTAAACTTGATACGCCCCATATGATTTAAATTACTAAAATCTAGTTATTAGCAGATTCTTTCTCTATCATTATTCTTCATACAGTGTGAATGTAATATTCATAGTTATGGTTATCCTTTATCATAGGCATCTTTTAACTTACTCTAGCCTTCATATCTATGATTCCCTATAATAGAATGGTTGATTAATGGCTTGAACCAATATAATCATGCGATGATGAGACCTGGGGTAGCAGAGCATGAGCGATGATGCAATAACGATGGTCTCCTGAGCATAATTCTTATATAATGTTGTTCATTAGTTAATAAATAAATAAAGAGAGGAAGGATATCTATCGAGGTATTCTTAACCTCAACTCCTCCTATGCCTCTAGCATATATCAGTATTGATGCAAACATTGCTCCTAATATACCCATTATACCAGCATTACCACACAGTATAATCACCTCCCTTTATATCATCAGTATTACCACTCATCCACACATAATCACCATAAAGCTCATCCCTGCATCCAATCCAACTATAAAGTAATCTCTCCCTTCCCCTTATGATATCATGCCATTGCTAACTATATTATCAGCAGTACCATCTACAGTATGAGATTATCCAGTATATGACTTTCCATCTATTGTATCACCATTCTCATATACTGCTCATCAACCCTAACCTCATCTACACTATCATCAAGGTTATCTATTGTATGAACATTAACTCCTCAACTGTCTTTGCATATGCAAAACCTGTAAGCGCTTGTAGTGTTGGAGTGCAAGTGTTATAGCAATAAGCAAGTTAGATGCACCAACTGCTGCCATTGATACTAATACTACATTCTGCTGCCTTGCTGGTGATACATCCTTATCATCTTACCTGCTCTCATGCTCAAGTTATCACCAGCCAGTCTTGATGGGATGTGCCTTATGTTAGATGTAAATGTTGGGTGGGTAAAACATGTAATTTCTAATATAGGGGAGCAATAAACATATAAGAATTACTGGCATTATTAGCCTTACAATTCAACTGAATGCCTTCCTTGCAAGTTCAGCACCCTTGACCATGACCCTCAACTTCTCTACCGCTATACTCCTGCTCCTTGTTCTAAGCCCACAGTCAGGGTTAACGTATATATTCTCAGCACCAAGGATGTTTGCTGCATAAACTATCCTATCCCTAACCAGTTCTGGACTCTCTATATCATCAACATGCACATCGACAACGCCCAAGCCTATCTCTTTGCTGTAGCCATACTCCTTGAACTCTTTAAGCACTTTATAACCCCTCCTAGAATCATCATCTAGCCCAAGGTTCCATGTATCCCTGTTTGCAAACTCTAATGCGAACTGTTGAGCATTTATATCCATTGCATATGGTATCAATGCTCTATACTCATTCCCACTATAGCATATATGCACTACAAACTTTGCATCTATACCCTTTGTGCATTCATTTATAGCATCCACAGCAATCCTCATCTCTGATGGATGTGTGGTCATTGCAGGCTCATCTATCTGAATGATCCTTGCACCATGATTAACAAGGTCTTGAATTAGTGGTCTTATCATCTCCCTTGCAATATCCATTACAAACTCCTCCTTGCTGTTGTAGAACTCGTTGTATGACCAGTCAGCAAGAGTATATGGTCCAGTTATGGGTATCTTTACATCCTTCCTTGCATTTGCCTTGACGAAGAGGAACTCGTTAAGATGGTAGTTGTCCTTCAACGCTACCTTTGCTACACATCTAGCCTTCTTGTAGTACTTGTTATCAAAACTCCTAACCTCTCCAGCAAATATGAAGCCTTTTGCATACCTTATAGGATACTCATACATCTCTACTCTCCTAACCTCACCATCATAAACCACATCAAGTCCTATATCCTCCAGCAACCTTATGTTGATGTAGGCAGCATCATTCCTAGCCCTCTCCTTATCCTCCTCACTTACCTTGTCATGCTTAACGTAGTCAAGTAGCCATGATGGCTTCTTGAGCGAGCCTATCTCTTGGCATAGGAATAGCGTTGGCATGAATGCTTACCTCACATGCTATAAAATAAACTTATTGTTATAATAAATAGCCATGTATAACTATTTCAACCTCCTCCTCCTACTATATGTTATGGTACTCTTTAGAAGAAAGGATAAGGGAGATCAAAGGGAGGGTAGAGATAGAGAAGATGGGGATGTTAAATCTCAACACAAGAATCAATCCTATCTGGAGATAAACCTTGAAGGGTTGATGGCAGTGCTTGATAGATTGGATATGGAAGGTGGTGGTAGTAGTAAGAGTAGGGATAATACATCTATTAGAGAAGCCATCAAGATCGCTAGGAGGTTTAACCAGCATATAGACTCATTGAAAGGTGTGTCTGAGGGCTTGAGGAGGAGAGCAGTAAGGGATGAACTCACTCTACAACTCAAGGGCATAGTAGAGAGGGCAAGGGATACCATAACAAATGTTATAGTTGAGGTTTGCAAACCATTACCTGAACCAGAGGGTATTAACGATATAGCACTTACCTCTGATAAGGCTAAAAGGATGCTGAATAGGATAGGCGATGCCTTAGGCTCCCATAGGAGGATACTATACGAGTTCTTCCCTGCAGAGGCTAGAGCATTGAAGGATATACTCATGGCAATGAAGAGGGATGTTGATGTGCTTGATAGTATTGCAAAGAGCATAGATGAGCATGCATCATCACACTCAAGGTGCAGGGATAGAATTGTAAGGCTTATGCAGATGAAGCAGGAGATCAATACCTTCAATGCAAAGATGAATGGGATGAGGGAAGAGCTTGATACCCTTGAAGAGAAGAAGGTAGAGGTTAAGAGGATGAGGGAAGCAATACTCAAGAGTAGTGAGTATATAGAACTTGAGAGGATCATCTCCAATGCAAGGATTGAGTATGATAGGCTCCTAGCAGATGTAGCAAGGGACTTCTCTAGGCTGGGTAGAGCTATAAGCAAGTATGCATATGAGATAGGGTTTGAAGAGGAGGAGTATGAAATGCTCAAGGCTGTTATGGATGAACCAACAAGGTTGAGGGATGTTGATGTAGATGTGATGAGAGATGTACTTGGAAGGTTGGGCGATGGTATAGCATCTGGAAGACTGCATCTGAAGAACCCTGAGAAGGATATAGAGAATGTGCATAGCCTTATGGATAGGCTTGAGTACTATATAAATAAGTGCAAGGAGTATGAAGGGATTATTAGTATATACAGCGAAAGGATCATGCCATATAAGGATAGGCTTAAGATCATCGATGGTGATCTTGAGCATGTTGAGAGGGAGATGGGGAGGGTAAGGGGCATGCTTGAGGAGTATGGCAAGAGGGTTGACTCCCTCAAATCAGCTATGGATGTAGAGGTTCAACAACTTACAGATGAGATATATAGGATTTATGGATTAAAAGTTAGGATAACTTAAAGAGTAGCAATACTTCATAAATAAATTTTATGGTTATACTAGCTATAGGATTAAACCATTCTGTTTAGCGATCAATAACTTGGTTATCTTGCCTAGCAAGCTGACCTTCTTAACAGCAAATCTGTAAGGCAGATACTCAAGGCTGTTGCTTGTAGTAAGTATTATATGCTTAACATCCATCCTATCAAGCATGAAGTCCAATGCACTTGCCATACTCTTAGCATCCTCCATCCTTGTGTTCATTGCATCAACTATACCTATAACAAGATCCACATCAATGCTGTAATCAATTAGGGATGTTAGTTTGGTGCTAGATGTATCTATACCTAGCCCATCAACCTTCATATCTAGCAGTTCATCGAATATACCTGCTATATTACCAAAGTAGAAGTATATGTACACCTTACTACCAACACCCTTCTTAACCTTGCCCATGACATCCTTTATTAGTGCAAGTCTATCCTTAGCCTCTGCCTTCCCTTCACCACTACCAAAGTCATATGCTATAGATGGCGCATTAAACTGTATTATCTCAACCCCTTCCCTAGCAAGTGTCTTTGCCTCAGCATTGAGCATATCTGCTACTGCAAATATGTAATCCTCATAACTCCTGTAATACCTATTCTCATTAAGCATGGTGAATGTGTATGGATCTGGCAATGATACTACTTTCCTATCCCCCTTCATCAGATCTAGAGCAAGCATGGACTTTGCTATGCTACCATATCCATCCAACTCATCATTAACTATCAACCTCCTATAGAATGTGTTGGTCTCAAAGAACCTGTTCAATGGACCGAGCGAGATACCCTTTACCCTTGCAAATGGTCTGAATATATCATCCCAGTCTATCATTGGATCTGCTATATAGGTTAGCCTAGCACGCCTCTGTACATTCATCCATGACATCTTACCCTTCCTGAACAGCTCTGCTAGGTTTGGATGGTTCTTCCTTGTTGCTGTAACTAGGAGTTGTGATCTAGGATATATGCCTACAGCATAACTCTCTATACCTGCCTCTGATGGGATGCCTCTGCTCTTACCTTTAACCATCATACTTCACCATTGGTTAGCACACTCTATGGTCATAGCCCTACTCCTATCTTCACTCATGCTTTCATCCTCCATTTTCATCCTCTTTTCCTCTATACTCTACTCCTATAGTATCACTTCCCCTTTGCACGGTGCCTCTCTGGTATGCTTTACCATACATCACTCTCTTAAGGATATTTATACCATCATTAAAACTATTTGGTGATGTTATCATAACCTCCCCGCATAGGCTGTATGCTTCAAGCACAAATGACTCCACATCATGCTCATACCTACTCCAATCAAGATTTATACTTGATGCACTTACCTTGTTCTTTGGAGATGGTACCATTATACATGGCACTATACACATATTATTAGCCTTTACCCTATCAGCAAGAGATACTAAAGGCTCAAGGGAGGAGATACTCTGCGTTATCAAACCATGGGGCTCTGCACTGATCTTCCTATTCAACTCATCCTCGCTGTAGTTCTCAGCATCTATCGAGAGGTATAGTCTTATATGCTTGGAGAAGCCATGCTCGTTCAGGAATTTAACAACGCTGCTAGGCTTCAGTGCAGAGTCTATGCTTGAATGCCTTGGCTCATCACCCTTGATCACAAGTAGACCATCTATACCAGCAATTATTGCATCTGTAACAAGTTGAAGGATAGCATTAGTATTCCTATCTCTAACCCTTATGCTACACCTTGCACTCAACTTATGCTTCTGCACTATCTCTCTTCCTATGCTTATACTTGAGAGTCTTGGGATACCAAGTACTGAATCAGTAACATGGATCATGTATGCCAAGCCATGGAGCATCCTTACCCTATAGTAGAACCTTTCAAGATCGCTGCTCAACGATTGTAGATCGAACCTCTCTCTCTTGGGTGTATTGGGATCATTATAATTGCTATTGCTAAGACTAGCCATTATCCTTGGCGGGTTCATCTCGTATGTTATCTTCATCCTCATCCTTATGGTGCAACCAATGGCTAACGCATCCAACTATATAATGCTTAGTGCATCCACATATAGGGCAACGCCTTCTTTCTCCCTTCATAATATAGGGTGAAGATCACCACTTATTAGGTTTAACAACCTAGTGGGTAAGATAGGCTATCATATGCAATATAATGGCTAGGAGGAGGGTGTTGTTTGTGGATCATACCATTCTACTAGGTTATATAACGAGCATAGTATCTAACCCTAGCAATGATGGTCCTGATGAGGAGAGCATGTTGCCTAGTGCGTTGCCTGACAGCATACTATACTGTTAAGCGATACAATGATAGCCAACCATATCAAATAGCGTGCCTCTTGTAGTTACATTACACATCTACTCTAGAGCCTGTCTACTTATTATAGGTGAAGGTTAAATACTTCTAACAAATTGAAATAAAATTTTTACTCCTAAATTTATATATATTAACGTTATAGTTTAAATATTTTGATAATTTAGAGAAAAATATGAATATAATCTCCATATATGGGGATAAATGTAGTAAAGTTAACTGTATAGGGCATAAAATAAAAATACAGGGTATTATTGGAATTTTTCTCCAGATATGGAGAAAAATTAGCAGAAGCTACGTCCATCCTATATTTAGCAGGTTAACATTAGAGAGAGTGCAGATAATTCATTCATTATCTCTTACTACAAATAAACCGTATATGAATAAGGATACAATAACTAGGCTCATGAACCTTGGTATAGTAGAAGAGGGTGAAGAAGGGGTTATAACGTTAACAGGCAAGTACATGAAGTATCTCGATGAGGTATGTAGACTCTTGAGCAACAGATGTAGAAATGCATACATCGATGATCCATATTCTCTCATGCTTGATAGCAATGCATATGCAATAACCTCTTGGATAGGCACCATTAGGGAGAGCGAACTGGTTGAGATGCTTAATGTTGTTATGAGTATATGGGGTGAGATGCTGCTATGGTAGTATCCATGCATATACTGGATGAGGATCTTAGGATACAGATGGCATACATATTAGGTGTGTTGGTAGGCAAGGGTTTGGATGATCCAAAGGCTATATGCATGCTCCTAAAGGAGTGGGTAAGGATAAATGAGCCAGAGGTTGAAGATAAGGATGTAACTACAACTATAGCAGAGATTGTGCAGGTGGTGAAGAGGATAGAGCGCTGGAGGTACTGTTAGGAGGTGCAAGTAAATGGTAAATAATATTAACGTTTCCCATATTAGGAGATGTAAGTCATGTTCTTGCATAAAGGAGATCTATGCTAGCAATTTATGCAAAAGATGTTACTATAGGTTCTATATGCGCTGGTGGAGGGCAAAAAGTAAGAAAGTTCCCATAACAAAGGAGGATGAAGTATAGGCATGACTCTAGAGGCTCTAGCATCATACAACATAAAGAAGCAACAACTCCTCGAGGAGTATAGAAGGTTCAACAGGTTAAAGGCTAATGATATAGCAGAACTTGCAGAGGAGTTGGAGCTTATGGGCTACCCAATAGATAGGATAGTTGATAAGCTGCTTAGGGATCTAGGGGAGGAGATCTCTAAAGCAGTTATACTCAAGGCAGTGCCAGAGAAGTATCTGAAGTACAACAATAACAAGATGAGCAGTGATAACTACGAGGGATATGGTGATTATGGGCATGGTATAGAAGGCAGAGCTATTGATAGTGAGTATAGTGGTGGTGTAGTAGGAGTTGATTGCAATTGCAATGGTGATGATGGTAGAGGAAGTAGCAAGGAGGTACTTCTAGCAATAATCGATGCCCAGATAACTCTAGAGGATCTATTGAGCATGGTCAAGGATCTTGCAAGTAAGTTAAGGAACAACCCTGCTCTGTTGAAGCAGTTAGGAGAGGAGCAGGAGGTTAGATCACATATAGCAGGAATGAATGAGAGCATCAAGGCTATACGCTCAATACTTGATGAGATAAAGAGCAGCAAGGATCTTGATATGAGGGCATACATAAGGGAGTTACAGGAACTATGCATACACCTCCTCTCGCTATCATACTCATACAGGCATATAGCAAAGGTATTTGGTATATCAGCAAAGTGGGTCAGTAAGATAGTTAGAGAGCGAAGTATAGAGCATCTTCCAAGTGTGTACATAAGGGTTGATAAGGATGTGAAGGCAGGAGAGGAGATAGATATACTGCCATATGCTGTAGCATTGTACAAGAAGAAGCAGGAGGAGTAACAACTAAGCATAAGAACCTAATTTTTATTGTACCTAACCTTATACTTTTATTATTTCTAATGATCCTTCATGCTATTCTCCATAGATGTTGTATTTGAGCAAGAGTATCCTAGAACAGATAGAGCAATAGATGTTGCTCAAGCATTTGGGATAGCCCTTAACACAAGGATATTCAGAGTGCTAGATGCTGTAAAGGTTGATGTTGAGCCTGGGGATGTTGTATACATAACTGGCGAGTCTGGATCTGGCAAGTCTATACTGCTTAGGACACTTGCAGAACGTATCTCTAAACATAAGATATTCGGCAAGGTATGCATTGCTGATAACATCAAGATAGATGAAGATGAGGTACTTGTGGAGAGCATAGGTTCTAGTACTGATGATGTGCTGAGGCTGCTAAGTAGCGTTGGGCTTAACGATGCGTATCTATTCCTTAGATGCTACAGGGAGTTGAGTGATGGGCAGAGGTACAGGTATAGGGTAGCAAAGGTTCTAGCAAGAGAGAGCAGGTATGGAGTGCTAGTATTCGATGAGTTCTGCTCAACCCTAGACAGGGATACTGCCAAGGTTGTTGCATACATGCTCCAGAAGATTGCAAGGGCAAAGAGGAAGACCCTGTTGATTGCAACGGCACATGATGATCTTGCTGATGATCTCAAGCCTGATGTGCTTATACGCAAAGGCTATGGCTCTAGGATAAGCATAGAGTATGGCAGAGGTAAGAGCATAGACAGGTTTACTACTAAGAATTGTGATTGTAGTAGTAACATCGCTACTAGCAGCAGTAGTAGTAATAGTAATAGTAGTGATGTGAAGGGTGAGGGCTATGGTTCAGATCATGGATGCTCCCTCCTCAAGCATGTTAGGATAGAGAAAGGTTGTATAGATGATTGGCAGATGCTAGAGGAGTACCACTACAGGGGTAGTAGACCCTATGGAATAAAGCATGTATTCAACGCAACTCTCAAGGGGGAGGTTGTAGGCATCATACTCTACAGCATGCCAGCACCATCTTGCAGGGGAAGGAACATAGCACTTGGGAGAGTACCTAGCATAGAGGAGGTTAACAGGGATTTTATAACTATAAGCAGAGTAGTTGTACTACCAAGGTTTAGAAGCATAGGTATAGCAAAGATGCTTGTAAGGCATACAATGCCTCTAGTAGGGAAGAGGTATGTTGAGAGCATCGCTGTGATGGGTAGATACAATCCATTCTTCGTCAAGGCAGGGATGAGAGAGATAGTATATGAACCTGATAGGAAGTATGTTAGAGTATTGAAGGAGTTGGGGGGTTATGGGTTCAATGGTAGGCTAGCAGCAAGTAGAGATTACTGCTACTCAATTCTGCAAGGTATGAATGATGATACTGTAGAGGAGGTTCTGAATGTAGTGAGCAAGGTAAGGTTTGCTGTAAGTAATGCAATTGGTAGGAGTAGAGAGTACTCAACTACTGCACTGCATGATAGGCATATACTTGCTAAGGCAATAGCAAACATTGCAATGCTTGCTCAGGAGAAGCACTACTACATATGGGAGAATCCTGAACTATCTGTAAAGGTTTAGTAAGTATGTAATACCTAACGGGTTGTTAGACATTCTAAACCTTTAACAAGATATTGTTATGATATCAAGATAACCACTTTTAAACCAGATCATGTAGAATGCCTTAGGTTGTATGAATTTGTATGAATTTATGCTGCTAGCTATGTATGTTGTAGTTGCTTTAGCCTACTCTCATTATGAAAAATGAAACCATTCTGTATGACGTTGTCTGCCTTATGCCTATATATTAAATCCTCCAAGCTTCTCTCTCAGTATACATTAACAGCTATTACAATGAAGACCTTATACTCGAATCTCGTATGGATGGTTACCATCAGTACTTCATTATAGCATAAATAGTGTTACCGCACTAGTCACACCATCACTAACAAAATATCCAATTAACCTGTACCCTAACAGGGATAAGGAAGTAAGATATTTTGATGAACTGAATGCTAAGAAGCAGAGTATATGAGTAACGACTCTTACAGGATGAGATCGAGCCTGTGAAATTTAGATACGATGGATATCTCCAGTTATCCTCTTCATATAGTATACAGATGTTAACCAACATAAAAAGTATATAATAAAATCTATAGAATCGAGCAAAGCAGATGTATTCAGCATAGATGGTTCAATCTGCTACTATGATCAAATATTGTGATCATCTGAGTTTCATCATCCTAATCCTCATCTTCCTCCTCTCCTCTCACAGTCTTAACATTCATCATATACGCCCTATAAACACTTGCAAATGCAAGTATTATGCTTAAAGCACTCACAGATGCAACAATGGGATCGAGCCTTATACCCCATGGACTGTAGTTCAATAGGAACCCTGTCAATGGAACAACAGCAAGGCTCAAGCCTATACTCAACGCTACCCTCTCTATTACATCCATCTCTCTGCTAGGGAAGAGCAACTGCACTAGAGCATAGCCAGGGATGAAGAGCACAAAGGCTCCTCCTACAACTATCCTTACAATGCTCCATGGTATTGCATCTGGAAGCACATATATTGTTAAGATGGTTACAGCAGTTACTATTGCAGTTATCCAGAGTGTCATGCTCAGATACATATTCTTCAGGTAATCCTTGAATGATGTTATGCTTGAGTTGTATAGCATTATAGCCTTCTTGTGTGCAAGCCTCCTAACAGCATCTAGAATATCATCTATGGTTGATGATGAAGGGGAAGAGAGCCTTGTCTTGATAAGGTCGTTGCTCATCAGCAAATCAACTATATCCTTAACCTTGCTACAGTTGTTGTTCCTTACTGCATAGAGCACTAGTTGCTCAAGCATATCATCCCTCTCCTCAATCTTGAGGATCTGCTCTATGCTCTTGTACTTGATCTTATTCTTATCCTTGCCTACCCTTACCCCTTCTTCTTCCTCCTCTACCTTACGTTGAACCATATCTGATTCCACACACTCCTCCTCTCATTCATACTATCTAGCCATGAGAACTCGAATACTCTACTCTCTGGATTGTACCTCCATAGTTCCATGACAAGCCTGAAGTCCTTCCCATCTTTGCTCTTAACATCTGTGCTTATCCTCTCACCATTGATGAGCATCTCCTTAATTACAACATACCTGCCACCATCATCGCTACTCTCCTCTGTAACAGTTACTATGCTCCACCTCAAGGGCATTGTTATGGTTGAGTCATGAGCAACCACTTGCCTCATCTCATACACATGATCAACAGGGCTTGGTGTGTGCATGTTATCATCTGGTATTGGCATATCAGCGTTGAGTAACTTTACCCTTATGGCTATGTACTCTGCACTCCCCATCCTGTTATACACTTGAATATGCCAGAGCACCTCATCCCCCAAGCCTATATTAGGAGTGTTTGAGGGATAGTAATCAGATGCCATCATCCCTCTACCTAGAGTACTTAGGCTCATAAACCTCTCATAATCCCTTGGTACAGATGCAACATATGCTATGCTCATGCTTACTGCTATAAGCACTGCTAACATGATGAGGAACTGCCTAGACCTTAATGGTTTAACGATGTACGAATCTATAACTCTCCCTACCATAACTCACTCCTCCTTTACCTCTCTCACATCCATCTCCATCATCCTTGCCTGTATGTAACTCTTCAGGTTCACATATAGTATTGTAGAGGCTGCAGATGATGCTAGAGCGCCTATCGGTGCATATACGAGTAGGTTCATGTAGAACCTCTCTGTATTCTCCCTTACCTTCTGCTTATGTAATCTTACAGCATCATCTACTATAGAGTTGAGCATATCTGTAGCAGTTGCAAGACACTCATCCCTGCTTGAGCATGACCCTGGAAGATCACCATCTTCAACCTGCCTTATTATACTGAGCGCAGCATTGAGCCTCTCAA
>BEHG01000009.1 GCA_002898655.1 archaeon HR04 | reverse complement strand
CCAGCCCATCTGGAATGTAGCTGGTGCTATTGCAAGGGTGTAGAGCACAGGTGAGGCAAGGATTATTAGTATTGGTACATAACCCTTCACCAAACCCTTCCCCTCTAGAGTCTCCTTCATGCCTTTGGATTACGATAAGCCTACTCTCTATTAAATCTGTTTAGATTAATGATTGATGGTGCTAAGAGTAAGAATACCTTTTATTATTGCATATAATCAGATAGCCTCATCTGAGCCCCTCTCAGCATACTGCTCTCCCTAGCCCACTCCTCTAATGGTATCTTAAGCATGCTCATAGCATATTTAATAGCATCATCCATGCTTGTGAACCTTGCTACATTGCCCTTGAGCATTGCCCTAAGATGCTCTCTAACGAACCATACACCAACTGGTATGTTGAACCCTGGGTATATCTCTCTAAGCATTATGACCCTAGCCTGCCTCCTAATAGATGCTAGATGCTCAGCAACTGCAAGCCTGGCAGAGTAGTAGCATCCTCCAACCCTAGCATAACCCTTCCTCCCTCTATAGCCCTCATGATCTCCTATCATCTCATACCTACCCCCATGAACGTTCCATGTGGTGTTTGGGAACCATGCCTCTATCCATTCGAACTCCCATGTACCTGGTAGAAGTATGCATACGAACCTGTTCATACTAACATCTCTAGAGTATACCATGTACTCATCTATGCTATGCTCATGCCTGATCTGCTCTATCAATGCTTTGGAGATTGTATCATCAACAGCAGTTATACTCCATCTAGTAGGCACGAACCTCCTCCTACCCCTGTAGCCTAGGCATCCAGCACTCAAGGCTCTTATTATGCTTGAGATTCTAACACCCTTGCTGTAGAGTTGTAGTACTGCTTCACTCGTGCTTAGATCATCGTAGTATGTATGCTCTATCCTCTCATCAACCCTTATGCTCCCTATCCTGAGCCTCTCCATCTCTGCAGATGGCCCAGATGGAGGAAGATGCTCGCTCAGGTTTAGCCCTGAAGGTCTATGCTTGAGATGCATCTCAGCATCTACTGGCACTTTAGCCATTGCTAGTTCCTGTAGTATGGATGGTATTCCATTGCATCTTGCTAGTGATGCATCATCAACATGAGCCTTAACCTTGCCTCTAACCATTGCTAGCCTGAACCTAAGCACATCATCAAGAGCAATGTTATGCCAGTGCTCTGGGCAATCGTATATGCCTATACCTAAACTACCCATATCATGCTCTACAACTGGTATCATTGGTCCTATGCTGACCTTTGGATACCCTAACCTACCAACGAATATGGATGGTGGTGTATAGCCATCAATGCTCTTATCTACATTGATACCTTCAAGCATGGTCTTTACACTTGCTACAATGATTGGG
Source organism: archaeon HR04 (assembly GCA_002898655.1). GTDB lineage: Archaea > Thermoproteota > Nitrososphaeria > Nitrososphaerales > Nitrosocaldaceae > Nitrosocaldus. The sequence goes on along the minus strand of BEHG01000009.1, from coordinate 21,008 downwards.
CAGTATGCTAGACCACATAGGTACCTGCTACCCCTACACTGTACACAGATTGATGGATTAAGATTTGTATGTGTAGGATGTAGCATAGGAAGGGTAGGGGATGAGTAGTATGATGTATACTTGCTAGACATCGTAACAATAGTGAATGGGATTCAATTTAACCTTATCTACTCATCACTCATCTAACTACTTACCATCTACACTCTTGTACTCCTCCTTCATGGCTGCTATAACCTCTCCTTTAAGAGCCTCTATAACCTCGCTAGCGTACCTGCTCAAGTTAGCATCCTCTATAAGCCTTGGCCTCCTGTAATCTATCTTAACCTCCTTCTTAACCCTAGCAGGTCTATGAGTGAATACTATAACTCTATCAGCAAGGCATACAGACTCTGCTATGTTGTGTGTAACGAATAGTATCGTCTTCTTTGTCTTCTGCCATAGCAGTTGGAGTTCAACGAGCAGGAGATCTCTAGTCTGGGCATCTAGGGCAGCGAATGGCTCATCCATGAGCAGAACCTCAGGGTCCATAACAAGGGATCTTGCTATTGCTACCCTTTGCTTCATACCTCCAGAGAGTTGGTGCACATAATACTCTGCAAACTTATCCAACTGCATCAACTGAAGATAGTGCATTGCAAGTTCCCTCCTCCTTGACTTCTCTACCCCAGCCATCTTGAGCCCAAACTCCACATTCTCTATTATGGTAAGCCATGGGAATAGTGCTCCTTCCTGAAATATCATTATCCTATCTGGACCAGTATCACTTACGCATCTACCATCTAAAAGTATCTCTCCCTCAGATGGGCTCTCTAACCCTGCAATTATGTTTAAGAGTGTACTCTTGCCACATCCTGAAGGGCCAACTATGCATATAAACTCACCATCCTCCACACTTATACTAACATTATCTATTGTCTTAACTATACCATTTGAGTGGTTATACACCTTGCTGACATTCCTTATCTCCAACTTGGCCAAGGTACCATTACCTCTCTTGATTACCATCTTTATATTAAGTATAATTTGAATATTGTTATCTATTCTGCATACATCTGCTTAATGCTGTTTACTCTCTCCTCTCCTCTTCTCTCCTCCTCTCCTCCTCTCCTTTACTCTGCTCTCTTCTCCTCTACTCTCCAAGTATGCTCTTCAAACCATCATAATAGAATAGATTGCTAGGAACGTACTCTGAAGGGAATAGACCAAGCATCCTCCCCTTCCTTATATAACCCTCTATAGATCCTTGCATTAGATCATATGTGAACTCTAGGGATGAGAATGCACTCTTTACAACATCCTCTGGCAGGGATTGGCCTGTTATGCTCCTCATCTCCCTACTTGCAATACTCAACGCCTCATCCCTATGCTCATTCATCCACCTTATGGTGTTGATATGAACCCTGAGCACTTTATTAACCAACTCTGGGCTCTTCTCTACAAGATCTGATCTAGCAACAAGAACGGTAGTTACAAACCTGCCATCTGGCCATATACTCATTTCATCAAGGAAGATCCTGCTCCTTTGCTCCTTCATTGCCATACTAGCCCAAGGCTCTGGTACCCATAACCCATCTATCTCGTGCTTCCTGAAGAGTAGCAAGAGCTCTGAACTCTTTGCATTTATTATGCTTATATCCCCCATATCCTCCTTCAGCCTTAGTCCATGCTCTAGCAGGTATGATCTTAGCGCTATATCTTGCGTGTTACCATACTGGGGTGTGCCAAACCTCTTGCCCCTCAAATCTTCAACTGTATTTATATCATCACGGGTTACGAACATTGCACCGTTTGCAGTAACCCCTGCTATTATCCTAACAGAACCATTACTTGCAAGGTATGCTTGAATGGCAGGTATTGGACCAGTATATGCAACATCAACCTGCCCTGTGAGCAGTGCAAACATGGTATCTGGACCTGCCTTGAATATCCTATACTCTACATCCATACTTAACTCCTTGCTGAACGCATCACTACTCTTCGCTATAAGCGCTGGGGCATGTGTTAGATTTGCCTGTAAACCTATCCTTAGTCTTGTTGCTACAGTAGATGCATGATCATCCTTACTATTTGTAGATAACGATAGGAGGAGTATCAGTACAGATGTTATAAGAAGTGCTGATCCAACTACTATAATTGTGTATCTCATCCCTATGCTATAGCATAGGCACTATTAATTCTATCCTCCAGCATTATATGAGCCTCAATTATACCATGAGAAGAGATGCTTGATGATTTAAGATATAATAATAATAATAAGAAGAAGGAGGAGGAGGAGAAGGATATGCGATCATCTATATCTACTCATACAACATCAACCTCTATGCTTTGAAGGGGGGCAAGTGCCATTGGCTTGCTTATGTTATCTAGCACAAAGACCTCTATCCTGTATGTATCCTGCCTGTCAGGGGTCCATGGTAGCGTTACTATAGCACGTGTACTGCTCTCCAACTCAGATGCTATCATGCTCATAGATGCTACAGTGCCATCTGAGTACTTCACCTGTGCTATGCATACAAACTCCTGCGCTATAGGCTGCTTGTTTAGCAACTCAACCTTAACTGCCAACTTGCTACCAAATGATAACACCCTTATCTGCTCACCAAACTGTGTTATCACCTCTGGCTTTGATACCAGTATCCTATCCTTTGCTGCTATACCAGTACCAAATACAGCCTCTGCGGTTACATACCTCATCTCAACTGTTACTATACCATCTGCTGCAAGCCTTACAGGATAGGGGAGTGTATCATCTAGATACCTTACAACTATCCTATCGTTATCAGTAACCCTTATGGATTGCTGTTGTTGACCCTGCTGCTTTTGTTGCTGCTGTTGCTGCTCCTCACCTTTGCTTGAGACTAGATTAACCATGGCAGTGAATATCCCAGTATTTACACCTGTCTCAACAAGCGTTATTCTCATCCCTGAGGTATCTGTATCAGACCAAAGGAATACAGTTGCCCTATCCCTTGCATATGGGTCTCTGTTGGCTTCAGGCTCCTCAAGCCTTATCTCTGCCTTGTCTGTGGAGTAATAGTACTGTCTATCGAATGTTAGTTTTGCCTCATAGTAGACTATCCTTGCTGATGTTGCTATAGTAGTATTGTACAATGCAACTATCCAGTCATCACGTCTAACCTCCAGATCACCCTTGTATATCAATAGGTTTGGGCTCAGCCTTATACTTCCAGTGAACACCCCGCTACTCTCAGATGTCTCAATTAGGTTAACAACGATGCTTGAACTCCTGCCCTTAACACTCACGCTAACAGTATCAACTGCCTTAGGGTTAACATCCTTAGATCTATCTTGAAGTATTATACCAACGGTATTGAATGGTGTATACTCAGATCTATCGAATGCAAGTAATGGTATAGAACCATCATAACTTCTGCTACCCTCACTATTGTTTATATTAGATGATTGCGTGTTACTTGCCAAGACCATCTTATTCGCATGTATGCTTATGGAGGTTATGAGCAGTACGATGAGCATAGTATACATATGCACCCGCACATCCAGCATATGCTATATCAAGCAGATATAACGTAAAAACTTTAAGTTATAATATTCCCATTCTAAGGTTAATCTTAATACTTATTGATCTCATCTGCAACCTGCCTTAAACCATCCCTGTATGTTGGGTATACAAACCTGAAGTTCATGCACTGCTTCAGGTTTACATTGCTGTATCTTGCTGAGTACCGTATAGCTCTCATGAGATCTGGGCTTATATCGCTAGCCTTGTTGAGCACCTTTGCAATACTACTGATGAGGTGTGATAGAGCGTTGAGGGGAGCATAAGGGAGCAGAATTGGTCTCCCTATGCCTAGAAGAGAGCATGCATAGTTTAGGTAATCAAGCCATCTTACAGGCTCATCATCAACAACATTGAATACCCTATTACTACCCTTGTATGATAGGCACTCAACCAATGCACTTGCACAATCATGCACATGCACTACTCCAGTGTAGTTTGTAGCATCGCCTATCCAGAATACCCTGCCAGTACTTAGCATCCTTGATATAGGATCGCCATGACCATTGCTATAGCCATACACATAGCCAGGTCTAAGCACTAGTGCATCAAGCCCTTGCTTTACCATACCCATCACTATCCTCTCAGCCTCCAACTTTGCTCTTCCATAGCCAGTATCAGGACTGCATATACTCTCCTCATCCATGATCATTCCATGACCATTACCATACGCTGCTATGCTGCTTACATAAACAAACCTTACACCATACTCTCTGCATATCCTTGCTATGCTCTCAGTGCTATCAACCATTATCGCTCTTAAGATATTGTATGGATGGAACCTAACCTTTGCTGCTAGATGGATCACAGCATCGGAGTTGCTTACTATATTGTTCAATACACTACTAGCATCGGCATCTACAAGATCTATAGTATGGATCTCTGCATATCTATCTAGATATGATGCCTTGCTCCTATCCCTTACCAATGCTATTGTATCATAGCCTTTCATGTGAAGTTGCTTAACAACCTCTCTACCTATGAAGCCTGATGCCCCTGTAACACATATCCTCATCTAAATTTGGTTATGAGACACTCTTTAAATTTCTATTTTCTAGGCATAGTTTTTATAGAAAAGATGCTAATGATAGTAAAACGATGCCTATGCTGACCATACCCTGTTATTGATATCGATGTTGATAACTATTACATGCTATCAATAGCAACCTACAGATTCCCTTATTCTCCAGTCTCACCATAGTTATCACAGCAGACCATATACAGATAGAGACTACTCTAGCGAACCCTTGAATATTCATAATTGTATATGCTTTGTTGTATAACTTAAAAGGTGTTTTTATTTGTTTAATACTCTGAGATTAGGCTATGGATTACCAAGTATAATGAGTTGTTAAGCAAGAGATCCCTCCTCTTCTACACTAATATTCTTCATATCAGGCTGAAGAGAATAGTGGAGTCTTGGTTTCAAAGGTGAAGAGAAAGCTAAAGCATTCTATAACAACACTTTCCCATTACTATACAATGAGTTAATAGTACTCAACCTAGAAATAAGGCTTGGTTTATCTTAACAAACCCGATATCATTCCCAGTAATATATATAGCTAACCTCCTTTATTATATAATGAAGGAATTGGTTTATCTACTAGGAATAGGAATAATCGCTCTTCTGCCATTTATAGAGATAAGTGCACAGACAACGTATACAAAGTATGGTTATCAGGCTTTGAACCCTCCTGGTGAAGAGATAATGGCTGTAAAAGGTACAATATATCCTTATACTGGAAATAACGTAAATCATGTTGATAGAATAGTCTATCTGTATAGACCTACTAGTGTAACAAGCCAAATATTTTCAGTAGGTGTAGGCCATTATCAATTCCCCAATGGTAATATAAACTTCATGATGTACTTTGATGAAGGATTAAATGATAACTATCATTTAATAGTTACATCTCCAATACCATCTAATTCATATACTGCAGAGATAGTTAAAGTAAATTCAAGTACATATGCAGCAAAGATAAATGGTAGTACGATAAAGATGTGGAGTTGTGATGCTACATGCCCCATACCTTATATTGCAGGAGCAACATCATGGGGTGCGAGTGGTGCATCAAACTTCTTAGTATATGGTAATTTCTGGAACCTTCAATTAAAGAGACCTTCAGATACACAGTATCAATACTTCAATTCTGTAAGCGGTGGTGAGAGCGAACTCAAATGTGAAGAATCCCCAACCAATTTAGGGTTTGAATATCCCCTTGCTAACAATTCTATAAATCAATTCATAGTCGATGCTACAAATGCGCACGAATGCAATATTCAGTCTCCTGTATGGCTATATAGAGGAGGTTCTGGAGGATGAGCAATAATAGGATACCATCGTATGTAGTGGTTGTTATTACCACTGTAGTAGTTGTGTTAGTATACATATTATCTACAGGCAATATAACAGAGACTCTAGATCTACCAAGAAAGTCTATATTTATTAATAGTGATAGCAATAACTCTGCTAGCATGGTAGCAAAGACAGATTTTAGGCTACCTTCTTATATACCAGAAGGTTACTGTCCATATGATAGTTGGGGAGATAACATAACATTTGGTATAGTGTATGCTCCATGTAACCTAGAGAAACCTCATCCTACAACATGGATAACTATAGGCATCTCAAAGGATGTCAATGAGTTAGCAACCGTAAATAAAGGAGAATACTTCAAGGAGTACAAGGCAAGATCTGATAGAGGTGATAAGGTACAACTCTTCGAGATAAATGGTAACCCAGCGATGGGTTGGGAGATGGGTAAGAAGAACAGTATAACACTGCTAGACGATGAAGTAATAAGTGTAGAAGAGGTGGATTATCCTGCATTTGTAGGCATGTACCATGTAAAGTATGATGTAGGTTATGGGATTAGCGCTTATCTCCCACTAGATGAGCTGAAGAAGATGCTAGCCTCTATAGATCAGTCGTAGCGCTGTATTTATCCCATCTATATTTATTTCTGCTTATTAATGATGTTTTACTGTATAAGCAGATTATAAGAGCATGTTATAATCAGATCAGATCATATAGATCTTACATTTACATGTACTAAAAGCATTAGATATAGTCATCTTTTCGGGTTATACAATAAAGCAATTGTATCATAAACATATTTGCTATTTAATATATAGGATACAGTGTTAGTATCAGCAAAGGTTTAGTGTATGTATGCTTAAATATCACTATGGAACTTGAAGAGTTCGATAAACGCTTACTTGCTGAACTGCTCAGGGATGCAAGGAGATCCTACAGACAGTTGGCAGATACCCTGCAGGTATCAACTGGTACAGTACTCAAGCATGTTAAGGATATGGAGAGGGCAGGGATAATAAAGGGTTACTCAGCAATGCTGGAGCATAGGTTACTTGGCTATACTATAACAATAGTCATGGAGGTTACAATGTCTAAAGGTAGATTGCTTGAGATGGAGAGGGAGATAGCAAAGATCCCAAACGTATGTGCTGTCTACGATACCACAGGCACAACAGATGCCATGATAGTTGCAAAGTTCAAGAGTATAGATGAGTTGAGTAACTTCACAAAGCATGTTCTAAGTCTGCCATACGTTGAGAGAACCAATACGCATGTTGTGCTTAATACAATAAAAGAAGATTTCAGGCTGCTCTAACTTTCAAGGAGGCTATTATGCTTGAGAACTCATCATTGCCCAATGGTGGTATCTTTGCTATCCTTAGATTCTCCTCAACATGCTCTCTCCTCTTCTGCCCTATCAAGGGTATTGCTCTTGATGATCTTGCAAACTGTAAGCATGCAAGTGCTGGTGTCTCTGCCTTTACCAGACTCATAACATCCCTACTACTATGCAGTAACCTGCCCTGAAGTAGTGGCACGCTTGTGAATACGTTTATGCCAAGCAGCATAGCAGCCTCCATAACTGTATAGATTCTGCCATCTATAACTTGGTTCTTGAGCGTTGCTGCCTCATGCATTGCCATATTGAATGGTAGTTGTATGAACCTGAACCCATGATCTTTGCTGCTACCAACATCCTCTGCAATATCAACTATATCCTTCACATTCATGTACAGAGGATTGGATGGCTCAACCCTTAAGCAGTCCCATGTAGCCATCCCATAGTACCTGATGAGCCCTTCCCTCCTCTTTGCCTCATAGAACTCAAATGCTTCCTTTAGCATATGCATGAACCTATCCCTACCAACATCTGGCAGTTGCTCCTCAGCAGCATTGTGGAGGTAGATCAGATCTATGCACTCCAACCCTAGATTCTTTAGGCTCCTCTTCAACTGATCCTCAAGATATGATATTTTGATGCAGTTGTAGCCAGAGGATATATCATCAGCACTTATAACCCCAGCCTTTATTAGATTTGTATGTATATACTCCCAGAAGTCCATGCTGAGATCAGCATCATGCGTCAGATAGCCATTCTTTGTGCTTATGAATACCTCATCCCTCTTGCATGTTCCTTCCTCTACAAGCTCCTTCAATGCCTTGCCTACTGCACGTTCAGACTTCTGGAACCTGTAGTTTACTGCAGTATCTATAACGTTGATAACCCCTCCCCCAACCGATCTCTTGATAGCATCTATGATGAGCAGGTCTGTTGCATCATCCGCCTTGCCTAGATATGTGCCCATACCTATGCTTGTAAGCATGTACTCCCCAAACTGCTTGAAGTGTCCTATAGCAGTGCTCCTACCCTCATGCCTTGTTCTAAACCTTGATGTACCTTCCCTTGTTGCATAACCCTCGATCATCAAACCTCCCTCCCTTTGAATTACTCCTCAACACAACCCTATTTATTACATAAGGTAAAATATAATCCCAAGGTATTGATAATATATCATGGGAGTCAATTATGCAATTACTGCTATTGCTACTATCGCTGTAATACTTGCATCAATACTTGTGCTGAGCAGCATAACATCGATAGTGATGGCATTATACTCATCTGTAGAGTTGATGCCCATGCTAGCATGTATAGCAGTACTTACTTGATGATGAATAGCCATATCTTATTATAGGGCAAGGGATGGGTTCATTAGTACATTTAGGTGTTGAGGGATGAGTTCATAAATGTTAGATACTGGGCTGATAATTCAGGTATGTACAATGAGTACTAACTATGGCATAACCATCTGTTGTTGCAAATATGAACTCATAACAGTCATGATGAAGGGATCAGTAACTGTAGCAATAGCAAATACATAGACGCTCACAAGTTGAGGATGGGTATGGTTATATCATGCATAGTAGAGTATGATGGAAGGTATCACCACCTTAAGTTGATGGTATAGATACTCAACTAGAACTCCTACTACAATTGCTATACCAACTATCCTTGAGAATACAACAGTACTGCTCATACAAGGTATAAGCCCTTCAGCATCATCATACCTTGCCTTAAGTATTCTATATGCTCTAAGTGCAAGGGGTAATGCTAGAAGGGTAGCAAGGGTGTATAATGGCAATATCTGCAATACTACACCTGCTATAATCATAATGTATACTGCACTAGGGAATGCTATGAATAGTCTTGATGCTCTAGCAGGACCAAGCAGTATCACGAGGGTCCTTCTACCACCTCTCCTATCTGCCTCGTAATCTGGGAATGAGTTGATGAAGAGTACTGATGAGGATAGCATGCCAGATATGATTCCAGCATAAACAGGCTCAATGCTCAATGCCCCTACCTGCACATAATATGTGCCTACAACTATCATAGTGCCCTTTAAAGCAACAAAGAACTCCCCTAAGCCTATCCTTACTATGCTCGTTGAGTACAGGTACACTGCTGCTACAGCAAATGCAAGTATTATAGCAATAGCAATGCCTCTAACTGCAACGAAGTATAGACCTATAACTGCTCCTATTATAAGGAATGCTATCCCTGCTCTATACACACTCGATGGTAAGAGCATATTCTCTGGTAGCACACCAGTACCTCCAGAGAAGGGGGTCCTTCTAGTAACCTTATCTATACCAGATCTGTAGTCCCAGTAATCGTTCAGGAGATCAACGCTAGCATGTAGACTAAGCACACCAATGTATGTGAGAAGTGCATGAAGAGGGTCTAGAGCATCATACTTCCATAATGCTATGGCTAGACCAATACTTACAGATATTATGGAGGCTAGAAGGAACCTTACCCTTATCGCTCTAAGCCATGCAGACACCATGTGTATGGTTGAGCATACCATTATAATATAATAAGATTATACTAGGGACTCATCACTAACTGGCAGAGGCTTCCTACCCATGAACCCCTCATCCTTACCATGCCAGAACTTAACCTCATCCTCTCCAGACTTCCAACAGAGCCATACATCTTCTCCAAACCTCTTCGCTGGAAAGTCTATCAACCCTTCATCTATGCTCTTAAGCACAACACCTATAGCCTCCAACTCCTCAATTGCAGCGTAGAGCCTTGTAAGTGCAGAGTTGAGTTCCTGCTTCTTCTCTATGTATACTTGGAGAGAGGCATCATGATCAACTATGCTCTGTAACTCCTGCTGTAATTCAAGCACCTCATCCCTTATAGCAACTATGTTGTTGAACCTCCTCCTAACCTCTCCTAGAATTCTGTTAGCCTGCTGTGGTGTGAAGTACTGGAACATGCCCATCCTCCTCCATCTATCCAATCAAGCATCATGCTTTCTATTTAATCCTTCTTTCCTCTCTCTACCTACATCTTCCTCTTCTTACACTTCATCCCTTTTCCTACATTACCTACATTGCCCTTCCCTTATCACCTTCTAGCATGCTCTCACTTGCTCCTACTTACTCTACCATCCTCACCCTGCTTTACTTTACTTTACCTAGACTCATCTCTTCTCCCCAACTATTATATGTGCCCATAGGTCTCCATGCATAACAGGGATGCTCTTACTCACGTTGAAGCCAGAGGATGAGAGTATATTCTTCATCATCCCATGCTTGAGTGTTATAACAACTATCCTACCACCATCAACCATAGCCCTATACGATGCTTTTGCAAACTCCATGTAGAGCCTCCTTAGCCCAATGCTAGGCTCCATCCTTATCCCATATGGAGGGTTTGTGACTATCCTATCTGGTGTAACTATCCTATCAAGCATCCTACAATCATAGCACATGAACCTTATACGCCCCCCAACCCCTGCACTCTCTGCATTTGCCTTTGCACCATCTATGTAAATGGTATTTACATCGAACCCATAGAGTTCTAGGTTCAGCGTTGGCATGGATAGTGCTGCCTCTATGGGTATTGTGCCAGAACCACACATCGGATCTACAAGTATATTCCCTGCTCTAGGTTCTGCAAGTCTAAGCATAGCATACGCTATACTTGCCTTTAGTGCTGCTGGATGATCAAATACTCTATACCCTCTCTTATGCAGTGACTCCTTTGTCAATGCTATGCCTACTATGCACTGCTCCCCTACAACATCAACCCTAACCTCTACATCATAATGCTTGAGATCAACCTTACTTGAGAACCTATCAACTATTGCCTTGCCAGCAGCTCTCTGCACATCTATGGATGTGAACTCATGCCTCCCAAGCCTCTCACTTGTAACCCTGAACCTAACACCCTCACCAAGCACATTGCCCAAGTCTAAAGCAAGAATATTCCTGTATATTGTGTTGAGGGCATCCTTGCTCCTCTCTATCCTGAAGGATGTTATATACCTCATCACATGATGTATGGAGCGCATTGAGAGTACTTTGCTTATACACTCATCATGCTCAAGGTGGAGGAGTACATGCCCCCTGATCCCCATATGCCTCTTGCTCACGTGTGCATGTGGTAACTTCTCTCTTGCCTCTAACTCAACTATATCTTCTAGTCCAGGAGGGCAGGTTAGTAAGATCTCCATCGAGTTGAAAAGATGTTACCCTGACATATTTATAATGCTGGGATGATAATTTAAACATGAGGCTAGATCCACTGTATAAACTTGAGGAGTCAAGGTCTAGAGCATTGATACCAGAGAAGGTCTATGCTAGGGTTATGGAACGCTACAGATACGTTACTGAAGGTATTGAAAGGGTTGAGAGGGCATCTGGCATAGAGTATCCAGAGTACTACATAGAACCAAGTATGGTTGTAGCAGATGCCCAGTACAGTCTAGGACTTATGTTTGCTAGAACCATACCTGTAGTTAAAGGCATGTATGATGACAGTTATGATCATTACTATGGTTCTGATGGTGGGAGTAGGTTATCAATAGTGGTACAGGTTACTGCCCCACTGGTTGCATATGGGCTCAAAGGAACCATACATGCAATACTTGCACATGAGTTCCTTCACTACATAGAACTACTTGCAAGATTCATAAACATGAACGTTATATCTGATGAGGTCTCAAACAGCATATTCGAGAGTGTGTATGCTGATATGAGTAGGGTTGTAGAGCCAAGGATAGCATTCAGGAGGGATAGAGCATTGATCAGACTAGTTGCAAGGAAGTTCCAAGATGGGTTGAGTGACCATAGGCTAGAAGAGAAGTGCATGAAGGATTGGATAGAGAAGGGCTTACCAACTGTAAGGATGAGTGTTGAGGAGAATATTGCAAGGATACCAATAGAGGCAATAGCATCATTCAGAATAGATGAGGGATTGAGGAGCAAGATATATGAGTTTATTAGTGCTAGTAGTAGCAATAATAGGAGAAGAAGGAAGGGGTGGTAATAGTAGTAGCAGTATAGGAGGAGGAAGAGGAGTAAGAGTGGGTGTGGGAGGGTAGCATAAGGGATGGTATCCATGGAGATGGGGAAGGGAGGCAGGGAGGAGGAGGTTGATGATGGGTACAATGCTATGGATAGGGATGATTCTATCAACTTAACCATAAGCAGGGAGGAGAGTGAGGAGTTATCAAGGATCGTTAATGCTATAGCAGAGGAGTATGGATGCGAGATAATCTCATACTGCATATATGGCTCAAAGGTAGCAGGTTATGCTAGACCAGACAGCGACTATGATATCCTTCTTGTGCTGAAGGATTACAAGGATATAATCAAGTATGTTTATGTACGTGATGGTGCTAAACTTAATGCATCGTTGCTTATAGTTGATGGTAAGGCACTCCTTAGAGATGCTGAGCGTGCAATGCTTGGAGAGTTTGTTGCAGGTAGGCTCCTCCACCCATATCTCCCACTGTACAATGGTTCATACCTTAATGATGTTGAGACCATATACAAGAAGAGGGTTATAGTTGAGGAGTATGGTACGCTTTTGGGGCTTAATCCTCTCATTGCAACTGATGAGGTTTCCATACCACTTGAGTACTTTCTATTCTCAAAGATAAAGAAGAGGGCAAGGATATACCCCCATGCACTGTACAGTTATGTGAAGACATACACAGGGAGCCATGCATCAAGGAATATGGAGATCAGCAGGAGGGGCTTCATGAGGGCATTGAGGGAACTTGAGCAAGAAGGTATGGTTGAGGTTAGGAATGTATATGCAGATGATGGTAAATGCTATTATCATATCATACTCAAGGATAAGGATAGGAGCAAAGGCAAAGGCAGCAATAAGGCATTGATGAAGGAGATGCTCAGGGGCGCATTTGCATGGCTTGTACACTCATATGCAGCAAGAAGGACCCTTAACTTCTTTAGGGAGGAGGCTGTATCTAAACTGAGTAGGAGGAAGGAGGTGAAGGCTTACAGCATACCTCCAGCATTAGATAACCCTTCCATACTCCTCAAGGTTAATGAGGGTATAGTTGCTGATGGCAACTCTTGGCTTGATATGATAGCAGAGGCTCTGGGCTTCAGAGATGGTTACTCTGCAAGGTTCACAAGTATAGGTGATAAGCATGCAGCAACAAGCCTCTGTACGCTAGAGCAGGAAGTAGGAGGGGGGGTTAAGAAGAAGGAGAGTATAGTCATCAAGTACTACACCAACATGAAGATGGCAAAGTGGATAGCATTGAATGTATGGCTTGCAGGGATAAGGCGTTACGATATATCGCCAGAGAAGAGGATGATGAATGAGTATGTAGGGGTAAGGAGGGTTAGGGCTCTGGGCATAAATACTCCAGAGGTTGTAGCATTATCATTCGGGAAGAGGCTAATAGCATTCAAGTATGTAGATGGTACCCCATTGAGTAACATACTAGATAAGTTGGTTGATGGTAGTAGTAATAGTAACAACAATAATGGCTATGGACAGAAGCAAGTAGAGAGGGTATATGATAGAAGGGAGAGAGGAGTAGCAGGTGATCTTGATCTTCTTGGCTACATCAAGACATATGGAACTATATTAGGCATTGTACATGCAAATGGGTTCGTACTTGGAGATACCAAGCCAAGTAACGTGCTTGTTGTTGTTCCTCCTCCTCCTTCTCCTTCTCTCCCTCATCATCCTCATCCTGCTAATAACAGTAGTAGTATAACTACTAAAAGCACTAACTGCTGTGATGGCATACTATACATTACGGACTTTGAGCAGTTCTCAACCTCAACCAATCACGATGATATGGCATGGGATATAGCATGCTTCCTCTACTACTCTCTACTATTCAAGAAGGATGAGGATAAGGCAAGGATGCTTGTAAGGGCATTTCTAGAGGGTTATGCCCAGCATGGTAGTAGCGATGCTATAGCAAGAGCAGCAAAGAGTTCCTACTTTCTACCATTCTACCCAGCAATGGTTATAGGTATCATCAAGGCTGTGAGGGAAGAGATAAGAGCCTTTAGGTAAGCCAAGGTTATGCAAATCATTGAGACATTAGGCATACATAGTTGGTTAACTCCATAACAAAGATATTTGCACTAACATAAAGCTTGACTCATTCTTCCTTCCTTTCTTCATTTATTCATTCATTTATTGCCAGCCATCAGCCTATTAATATTGATAAGATTCTACTGCTTCTTCCTCCTTCCTTTACCATCATCCTCTGCTCCTTTACCTGCTCTCTCCCTCTCCCTCTCCTTACGCTTGAACTCTGTGTACTTGCACCTTCCACATGTAACTCTATCACTATGCTCAGCCATGAACACTCCTCTACCACACCTTGGGCACTCCCTTCTTACCCTCCTTATCCTATCATTCTCAACAGTGTAGTACTTCCATACCTGTGTATTGCTCCCCTTACCCATACAGATAGCACCCCTCTACCATCAACAACCATTAACCCCCTTCCTTCCCCTTATCACCTTTCTTCTTTACTCCCTTCTCAACCTTCTCCCCTGTAAGCCTTGCAATTACATGCCTTGGGAGTTGGGATCTAGCAGTACCCTCATCCTCATATATGTAGAATAGGCATCTAAGATCCCTCTTACCTTTCTCGCCCCTCAGGTTTACAGGCACTACGAACCTCCCAGCATAACCCCTACGCTCTGCTATCAGTTTTGCAGCATCCTGCCTCTTCAGCATACCATTCATACCCTTGATTATACACATCAACTCTACCCTGTTGAGCAAGGGGTTAAACCTCTCTTCCTCAACCACCAGTTCATCCATTACCATTCCATCCATACCTTAACTCTTAATAAACCTAATGATCCCCTATAGTATATGGTATACTCAAGGTACGTGGTAAGAGTTGTAAACGATGGTTATAGACCAGAGGACTCTAGGATGATCTTGAGTAATGCTAGTAAGGTATGTATAGATTCTGGGCTAGATGCATGGGTAGAGGTAAGGGATGTTAGAGTAGCAAGTAAGCATATAGAGTTGGATGTGAGTGTTGAACAATCGATGCTTGATGAACTGCTTAGAGAGATTGAGAGGATGGCACAACTACTAGGCTACACAGAGATAGATGAGAGGAGTTTGAGCAAGGAAGAGAGGATGATGTATGCAAGGGATCTATTCAATGCTGAGCGCTACTGGGAGGCACATGAGGTTCTAGAGGGGGCATGGAAGGATAGTAAGGGTGATGAGAAGGAACTAATACAAGGCATCATACTTGTATGTGCTGCTCTAGTACATGCACAGAAGGCAGAGTACGATATATGCATCTCAATACTAGCAAGGGCGCTAGAGAAACTGCAGGGCAAGCCACACAGGTATCATGGGCTAGATATAGAAGGGATGGTTAAGAGGATAAGGATGGTATTGGATAGCAAGGATATCAAAGCCATATCAGAATACAGGCTATAATTACTATTACTACTGCTGCTCTGCTCTACCATACCATTTATTATTATGATGATGGTGGTGGTGAGGATGAGGACATGATGCTGAATACCTTGCTCAGCACCTCATACCCCATTATGTAACCTATGCTACCCTTCCTTGCTTCATGCTCAGTGAACCTACCAAGCCCATCATCCCTGTATTCACTGCTCATACATGATACAAGCAATGGTACTGGATCTGCACTATGTGCCTTCTTTATACATGGGGTTGAGTGGTCTCCAGATACAACTATGAACAACCTACTCTTACCATCGCTATCGATGCTAGCATGCTTGAGTAGTTCACCAAAGAACCTCTCATCTATCTCCTCTATACTCTCTTCCTTGCCTCTAGCATTACCATCATGCCCAAACTCATCTGGACCCTTGAGGTGTACATACACAGCATCATATCTACTCAATGCCTCTAATGCCCTTCTAGCCTTGATCTCATAATCCCTCATACCACCACCATCAAGAACTGTTATTCCTGTAACCCTTGCTATACCATACTCAACAGGCATATCAACTATGCATGCAAACCTTGCATCATTGTACTTGCTTGCTATAGGTTCAACCCTAGGAAGCCTACTTCCAGCATCCCTTAGCAGTATACAGTTAGCCTCAAGCATACCCATGCCTCTCCTCCTCTCATTTACAGGATGATCTCTAAGCAAGTTTATAACCTTCTCAGTGAACTCATTGACAAGTTTAGCAGAGAGTAGAGCATCCTTGCTATTGCTAAGAGCCTTACATCTATTTATGCTCATCCTAGCACCATGCTCTTCCCTTGCTACTCCCATACCTTTGATCCTCTCATATGCTGGGTCTGTATTGCTTATATCTGCTGATAGTATGCTCTTCGCCCTTATCCTAAGCACTACCCTGTGCCCCTTTGTATGCACAAGTTCATACTCCGCACCCTCTAGCGTAACCATCTCCTTTATAGCCTTGACGAGTTCTCTAGCCTCATCATCTGCTAGGTTCCTTCCAACCCTCCTATCCACTATCTTCCCTTCACCATCTATGGTTGCAAAGTTACCCCTCATTGCAAGATCACCATCCCTGATATCTATCCCTGCCCCTATAGCCTCTACAACCCCTCTACCAGGATACTCCTCATCCTTGAACCTGTAGCCAAGCATGCTGAATACTGCTATATCAGACTCTGGAGCAATATCCTTCCCTACAGTGTATACCATGCCCATCCTACCCTTCCTTGCCAAGGCATCTAGGTTTGGTGTATATGCAGATTCTAGAGGTGTGAGATGGTTTAGGCTTGGATGAGGTAGATCTCCAACACCATCAAGTAGTACATAGATCATCTTCATCCTAGCCATCCTCCTAGCACTTGCCCTATCATAGTTGCTCTTCATACTATTGCTACCGTAATTGCTCTCCACACCATTCATACTGTACCACCCACTCCTCTCCATCCTACACCCTTACATCCTTATATAGCCTAACCTATTGCTATCCTTATAAAGAATTGTATCATCATTTGTTAACTATTATTGAAGGTAAGATTTAGATAAAAGCAGAGGATAGCAAGTTGAATAATATGGAAGAGTATTGTATGGAACTGATGAGGATGAGAATGGGGATGGGAATGGGAATGGAAAGAGAGAGGATTAGGATTAGGAGAAGTATGAGGATGAGGGAGGTGTGTCATATAGATGACTCAGTTCAGGAAGGATAACATACTTGATAGGTTAGTGATAGTCAATGATGGTAACAGTGCTGATGTGAATGATGGTAATGAGAGGCATGAGAATGATGATGTATGTATCTACTGTCCTGGTAACGAGCATCTAACCAGACCAGCTGTACTTGCTCTTGTACAGAAGGAGGGGATGATGAGGAGGTTATCAGATACAGAGGATTACCGTGTAGATGATTGGTGTGTTAGGGTAGTGCCAAGCAAGAACCCATTGGTTAGTATATCTGCAAATGGCAAGTATACAAACAAGCCATTCTACAGTGAACCTGCATATGGCTACCATTATCTGCTTATAGCAAGTAGGGAGCACTGCAAGCCATCATCAATACCAGCAGAGCAGTGGTCAAATGTACTTGTAGCACTACAGGATAGGGTGAAGTGGCTCTACATGCAGAAGGGTGTCAGTTACGTTGCAGTGTACATGGATTACGATGCTAGCAGTTTATGGCATCCACACCTCAACATAATCACCTTCCCCTACATTCCTCCACTCATAGAGCAGGAGGTTGAGTCCATAAACAGGTACATAAATGAGGCTGGTTCATGCCCTCTATGCAACATGGTAAGCATGGAGGATAAGAGCCCTAGGCATCTAGTCAGCATAGAGAACTTCATGGCACTATGCCCTTGGGCTCCAACACATCCATACGAGTTCTGGATAGTGCCTAAGAAGCATGCAATACAATTGTTAAGGATGACACAGAAGGAGATAGATGAGCTTGCTACAATGCTTAGGATTATGCTTGGAGGGTTCTACAATACCCTAGGCGATGTGAAATTCAGCATGATCATACATTCCTCATCTGAGAAGAGTAGGAAGCAGTTGCACTGGCATATAGAGGTTCATCCTAGGCTAGTAGATAGCTATGGGCTTGAGGGGTTTGGTGTACACTTCCTCAACATATCTCCAGAGTATGCTGCCTCAAGGCTAAGTTTTGCCTCAAGGAGGGAACTTGCAAAGATGGTTGGGATAATCTGATGAACATCACCATCATAGCCATCATAGCCATCAAACTAGCATAATGAATCAGCTTTATTAGATTGGAGTGGAATGAATGGAATGGAATGGAGTGATGGTGTGGAGTTAGATGGGGTGATGATATTATGCTAGTCATCTTGCATCTTTGCTAGCAAACAATTTATTTCACTTAAAAAGAGTATACTTATGCCCATACGTTACGATACATGGATGGCAATTGCATCTCTAGCACTACATATTATGTTCGTGATATACGTAAACTCACTCTATCTTGCACTAACCAGACCTCTAGCCATAGGTGCTACAATAGCACAACCATGGAATATGATGATCATAGGCATGTTCCTCTTCGGCATACCTGGCTTTGGATTGGCTGGTGTTGCATACATACTTGCGAAGGGGTTAGCAAGGAAGTTGGAGGTTAGAAGGGCTCCAAGCATAATAATAATAGCACAAGGAATAGTACTAATACTGGGGATGGTTAATGCTGGGAGTGTAGAGAAGGTTATGAATGATTACTATGTTGAAGTTCTTACAAATAGAGGTGAGGCTTATCTCTTCAATATAATCCCTCAGATCTTCATCTTAGCATCACTACCATTGATAGGTGTTGGAGCCCATCTCTACACAGTTAAGCCAAAACAGCAGAGGTTTAAGAGTAGCCTCTAGCATTAGATGCACTTCATTTATATATTTAGTTGGGGTAGATTAGTTATCTGGTATAGGTAGCAAGTAGGTGGATAGGTAGGTGGGGGTGAGTAGGATAGGATGATAACTGTGAAGAGGAGGGCTCCAGAGTTCATACTATCATTCCTAGCAGGGCTTATAATACTTGCCCAAGGGCTCACGTTCATAGCAGGTATATTCATAGGCCTCCCACAGGATGAGATGCTGAACAATCTAAGGACTATGCTTGGAGAGGAAGGGTTTAGGTTCATGCTGATGAGGGCTGGTGTAGCAGGAGCATCTACTGGTGCGATGATTATGCTCCTAGCAGTGCTTATAGAGAAGAGGAGGGAGGAGAGTAAGAGATGGGGTGTTATGATAATAATACTGTGCATAATAAGTGTGCTTGGTATAGGGTTCATAAACATAGGCATGCTACCTGGGATAATCCTTGGGCTTCTGGGAGGGGCACTTGCAGTAAGGAAGGGTAGGGGTAGTGTGTTTGCAGAGGAGGCAAGGTACAGGGATGATAAGGGTAGTGCACATGGTGGTGAGAAGGCTGAAGGGAAGAAGGAGGGGGAGGGGGAGGCAGGTGTAGGGATAGGTGGTACAGGTGTGGTTTCTAGCGCTAGTGCTGGTGGTGGTGCAGGTACCATAATATACACATGTGCAGAGTGCAATCTAGAGTTTGCTAGTGATGAGGAACTCAGGAAGCATGCACTAGCCATACATATGAGGGATGAAAGGTAGTGGTTGAATAAGGCAAGGAATGGTAGATTATGATGATGGTTAGAGTTAATGATTCAGATCTAACTGTTAGGGAGATGGTTGATGAGGATATACATTCTGTAGCAAGGATATACCTTGAGAACTTCAAGGGTATGAAGAGTTACGATGATGCTGTAAGATGGGTGATGATGAAGCATAAGAGTAAGCCAATATGCATGTACTATATAGCCAGGCTTGGAGAGGAGCCTGTAGGTTACATACTCTGGACTGAGCATGGAGGGTTTAGGAGCAATGCAGTGCTAGAGCTTGAGCAGATAGCAGTAGCAAGGAGGTATCAGGGTAAGGGTATTGGGAGCATGCTAGTTGTAGAATCGCTTAAGGATGTGTGCAGATACCTGCATGCTAGAGGATCTGAACTTAAGCTTGTTATTGTTACAACATCTAGCAAAAACACAGATGCAAAGAGGCTGTATGAGAGGGTACTGAATGCTAGAGAGGAAGCACTACTCCATGATATCTATGGTGGAGATGAACTCATAATGGTAGCAAGGAGGGAGGATATACAGTTCCTAAACAGATGACTTGTTGTAGAGGAAGCAACTCACAAGATGCCCATCCTTAACCTCTAGCAGTTTAGGTTCTTCCCTGCATACATCCATTGCATATGGGCATCTAGCATAGAACCTGCATCCATGATCATCTGCCTCATCCATGCTAATGCTTGCACTTGCCCTTATCCTTATCACCTTATCCCTCAACCTACTTGCAGGATCAGGCTCTGGTATAGCATCTATAAGTGCTTGTGTATACGGATGCAATGGTTCATTCAGCACATCATCTATGCTACCCATCTCAACTATCTTGCCCTTGTAGAGTATTGCTATGCTATCACCAAAGTACCTAGCAGTTGAGAGGTCATGGGTTATGTATATGTAGGTTATGTTATGCTTAACCTTAAGGTTCTGCATGAGCTCAAGTATCTCAGCCCTAACAGATAGATCAAGCATGGATACTGGCTCATCAGCAACTATAAGCATAGGCTTCAGCACTAACGCTCTAGCAATTGCAACCCTCTGCCTCTGCCCTCCAGAGAGCATGTGAGGATACCTGTATGCTATCTCCTCAACTGGCTCAAGCCTAACCTCTTCTAATGCCTTGAATACCATCTCCTCCCTCTCCCTCCTATCCTTTATACCATGAACCTCTAGAGGTTCACCAACTATTGAGATTACCTTCATCCTAGGGTTGAGAGATGAGTAAGGGTCCTGATGGA
>BEHG01000008.1 GCA_002898655.1 archaeon HR04 | reverse complement strand
AGAATCTGTAAGGATATTCATAGCAAGTACAATAGACCCATACATAGTGCGTAAGGGTGTTGATGGCATGGTTCAAGACTTTGGTGCAGGGATAACTGGCAGGTTTAGTCTAATCAATGCAAAGACAGAGACAGGTATAATGAAGGTTGGGATGAAACAGATCTACCAAGGCTCATGGAATCCTGTTGGAGGGTTTAGAGACTGGTACTCAACCATAATATCTAGTGCAATAGTAGATCCAGCAACATTCTTCAATCCATACACAGGTGATGTTATACCCGTTAGAGCAACATGGAATGTTGATACAAAAGGACCAGATGACATGTTGGATGTGCCTAAAGATGCAATAGTATGGGATGCAAGGAGTGAGCAGTGGAAGCAGGTTGGTGATGGTATCAAGGCAAAAAGTAAGGTAACGTTTGATCTGAAGTATAGTAAGTGGCACCATGGCATAATGATGAATAAGAATGATATCCTATACGTAGTATACTTCCTCTTCGAGTGGGGCACAAAGGAGAGTGATGATGATCCAACATATGATCCAGAGTATACAGCAACAGCAGAGAAGTTTGTAAGCACGTTAAAGGGTATAAGGTTTGTAGATGATGATAGAGTAGAGGTTTATGTTGATTATTGGCACTTCGATACAAACTATATAGCATATTATGCAGATGTATGGACTACTATACCTTGGGAGGTTTATGCTGCAATGGAGAAGGTTGTAATCGATGGGAAGGCAGCATTCTCTAGATCCCAAGCAAATGCAAAGAACATACCATGGCTCTCTCTTATAATTGCTGATGATGCTAACCTTGTGAAGGGTGCTCTAACACAGTTCAGATCATCAAATCTAATCCCTGTTGCATTAAAGGGTATGACAAGCATTGATGATGCTAATGCTAGATACAATGCATCTATAGGATGGATAGATGGTAAGAGGCATGCAATGATAAGCAATGGACCATTCTACCTTGAGAGTTACAACCCTGAAGCAAGGACCATAGTTATAAAGGCGTTCAGGGATGCAACCTATCCATTTGAGCAGGGGCATTGGGATATGTTCAAGCAACCAATGCTTGCAAAGATAGCAAGTGTAGATGCACCATTAACAATAGAGCGAGGCAAGAGTGTTGATATAACTGGTAGAGTGAGAATAGAGGGTGAGGGTAGTACTAGCGTTGATCTCAGCAGAGATGTTGATATATACTACTTCCTGAAGGATGTAAATGGCAATGTTGTGATAAATGGGCATATCAAACCAGCAAGGGATGGTAGGTTTGAGATAAGGCTTGAAGGCAATGATACTGGCAAGTTATCTAAAGGCACCAATGAGTTGAAGGTATTTGCAGTAAGCAGCCTTGCATTAAAGCCAGATATATATGCAACAAGCATAATAGGTATAGGGGAGTTCACTGGTAGCATAAAGTTAACATCTACAAGCACAACTGGCAAGTATAAGGTTATGATAGATTGGTATCCATCAGATGTAGGCAAGGAATCAAGGTTCGTTGTATCCATAATGGATGATAAAGGCAATACTCTTGATGGTGTTAGATATGATGTTGTACTTGCTATTAATGGAGATAGGTTAAGTGATACGTTAAGGAAGGACGTTACAGGAACACAGAGTTACATACTCAATGCTCAAGGCAACTATACTCTAATAATAGAGAACATAAATGGAGAGGATGAAAAGGCAGAGGTTGCGTTCACATACGTACCAGAGTTCCCACTTGCCTATACAACATTGTTCATTGCAGTTACTGTCATGCTTGCACTAATCTTACTACCCTTACTATTACGACTACCATCATCATTCAAGCGCTTATCATATGTAGGGAGTACTGCTATAGCACATAATTAATCATATACTACCAGGGTCAAAGTTACTTATTATTTTAAGAGTACTATCATCAAGCTTAACCACATACACCAGGGCATCCTGTGTATTCATTGTAGATAATGCTTCTAGGAGCGCTACCTTATCCCTGCTACGCTCATAACCTCCAGTATCCTTAACGCACAAGGGGAACCTGTTCATCCTAACATTATTCTTGATGAGATGGTTTATGAATGCTCTATACCCTTCCACATTCTTCCACTCCTTGCCCTTCTCACTGCAGTATGCTATCCATACATCAACCGTATTCTGGAATATAGCCTTCCTCCTTAACTCTTCAAGCATGTGATGAGTTGCTAGATACAGGATTTAATGTTTTATATCAAGGCAGGAATAGCCCACTGCCTCTGTAGAGGCTTAGAGCCTTCATCTCATACTCGAATGAGAGTTGGAATAACTCATCAGACTTCTTCAACTCCTCCTCATCCTTACTAGCAAGATAATTCTTAAAGTGCTCATTGGCCTGATACTCATACTCTAAAGACTTTACATTGTAATCATGTGCCTCCTTGTATATATCGGGGACGTTAAGGCTCTTCATGGTATCTATGATCCTCTGCTGGTTCATCATAACACTATCAATTATATCTATCATGCTGGCATCGTCTATCAAACCCTTCTCCCAGAGGGCATACTCGTTATTGTAATGCTCGGTTATCTGCTTAGCCTCAGCATTCAGCCTCTGTATGGCTATAACGTAGTTCTCCTGCTTGCTCCTCTCAGCATAGATGATTAGGCTTACTGCAACTATTGCTGCTACAACACCAACAAGTATTATCAGTGCTGCCATCCTAGGGCTTATACCCTGCCCAGTCCTGCCCCTTGTCTTACTCATAAAGGTACTGCAAGGTAGTTAAATATTTGCCTTTGTGATGGTGTCAAAATAGCAATTATTTATCCACTATCTATAATCATAGCACGTATAATATGAGAACCAACATGTTAGTGAGAAGATAGGCTGTATACAATCATAACGGGCAAGAACCTTTGCATTATCATATCAAGCTCTTGATGCTAGCCTAAGGAAGATATCCTTGCTCTCCTCCCTTATAAGTTCATTAACTGATGCATCATCAGCATGCTCATACTCTAACCCTCTAACTATGGCTACTGGCACTCCTCTACTCTTACCCATGACCAGTTCTGCTGCAGATGCAATCTCATCTGCTACTGCTATACTTGTTACCCTCAACTCCTTGCCATACATATCCCTCAAACCCCTATAGTCGATCAAAGGCTTAATCCCTGCTATACCTACAGCAACATTAACTTGCCCCTCCCTGAATGGTCTCCCAAATGTATCTGAGATTATCACTGCTACCCTCTTGCCAGTAGCCTTCATCAGCCCATCCCTTATCCTCCTTGCAGATAGATCTGGATCTAGTGGTAGTATGGTAAGGTTCTCACCCTCAACATTTGAACCATCAACTGCTGAATTTGCACATACAAACCCATGCCTTGTCTGTGTTATTATCACCCCATCCTTTATAGCAACCACCTTCCTAGCCTCTCTAAGTATAACCTCAACAACTCTAGGATCTTTACAATGCTCCCTTGCAATCTCTACTGCACGCTCCGATGGTATAACATCTGATAGATCAATAACCCTGCCTTCTGCCTTGGAGACTATCTTCTGTGTAACTACTACAACATCCCCATCCTCAAGTGAGAGTCCATTAACCTTTAGGGAATCAAGTATCAGAGATACAAGATCGCATCCTTCAGCAACATTTGGATCGCTAACTGCAACAGGTATTACCTCTATCCTATTCATACTATTAACAATCTCCTCTAGCATTTAATAAATAGCACTTTCTTTCTTGATCCTATCATCGCTTTATCAGTGCGCTGTAATGCCTCTCTATAACCCCTATGAGAAGGGTTAGATCCTTCTCATCTATCACAACATCAGCCCTCTCCTTCACTATACTCTGTGCATTGAATGCAACCCTAAGCCCTGCTATATCGAAGAGCGTTAGATCATTCGCTCCATCAACAACAGTGGTTATATGCTCCTTCTTAACACCCCATTCCCTTATCACCTTTGCTATTGCATTTGCCTTCCTAGAATCAACCTGTATATCAACACCAACAAGCCTCCCATCCCTGAATATGAGTTCGTTTGCAGCAACATAATCCAACTTGAGCTCATCCTTTAGCCTATCTGTTATTATTGTGAACCCTCCTGATACAGCAACTATCTTGAAGCCCATCCTCTTGAGATAAGAGCATGCTTCTTTTGCACCCTTCATTATGGGCATGCTCCTTGCAATCTCTAATGCCTTATCATACTCTATGCCTCTTATAGTATCTATCCTTCTGAGCAACCCTTCCTCCCATGGTATCTCGCCCTTTATACCCTTCATGGTTATCTCCATAACCTCCCTCTCCTTCCCTACCAACCTTGCAAGCATTGGTAGATACTCTGCATCGTAGAGCACACCTTCTACATCGAAGACTACAAGCATGCTTGCTATGAACAGCAATGATAGACTATATAAGTGTAAGCATGTTACCCACCATCATATAACTCATCAATGCTTATATTCTATACATACATCTAGCAATGTATTGAGCGAGGGAGAGATACAGCATAGGTATGTGGTACAGGTGAAGGAGGGTAAGAGTATAAGGATATCTGAAGCAGGAAAGAGTGAGTTGAAGGAGTTGGGGATGATGGATGATAAGGGTAAGTTGAAGATAAAAGGCTTAAGTACAAAGATGCTATCAAGGATGAAGAAGGAGTATGTAGAATGCCCAGTATTGGGCAAGGATGTTAACTTCATAGAGTGCTATGTATGCCCAAACTTCATAAGCAGGATAAGTGGGCAGGTGTACTGCAAGGGGGAGCCTCTTGCTACTACTGCCTAACATTATATAAATGGTAGCAATAATGTACTAAAGAAGGGAGGGATGGATGTAGGTGAGTGAGTTAGGGGTTACAGTGAAGAAGGGTATAGAGTTTGGAGAATGGTACATACAGGTTGTGCTGAAGAGCAACCTTCTAGACTATGCTCCAATCAAGGGCTTCATCGTACTCAAGCCCTATGGCTATTCTATATGGGAGAGGATAAAGGAGATAGCAGATAAGCGCTTCAAGGAGACTGGGCACCAGAATGCATTCCTTCCAACCCTGATCCCAGAGAGCCTATTGAGTAAGGAGGTTGAGCACTTTGAGGGCTTCAAGCCAGAGGTATTCTGGGTTACACATGCTGGCAATGATGAGCTTGGCGAGAGGCTAGCATTGAGACCAACATCGGAGACGCTAGCGTATGAGGTATTCTCAAGGTGGGTGAGGAGTTATAGAGATCTTCCATTAAAGATCAACTTCTGGAACACAGCACTTAGGGCAGAGATAAAGTCAACGAAACCATTGATAAGAACATCAGAGTTCCTATGGCAGGAAGGGCATACAGTACATGCAAGTAGGGAAGAGGCTGAGCAAGAGGCGATGCTTATGCTCTCAATATACAAGGAGATCATGGAGGAGTACCTTGCCATACCAGTGATAGCAGGGTACAAGAGCGAGAAGGAGAAGTTCGTTGGTGCAGATTACACATTAACTCTAGAGGCATTGATGCCAGATGGTAGAGCATTACAGATGGGCACATCGCATAACCTTGGGCAGAACTTCTCAAAGCCATTCAACATAAAGTTCCTTGATAAGGATGATAGAGAGCAGTATGCATGGCAGACATCATGGGGCATATCATGGCGTTTGATAGGGGCAGTTGTGATGGTGCATGGTGATGATAAAGGTCTTATACTGCCTCCAAGGATTGCACCAATCCAGATAGTTATAATCCCAATCTTCTATGGCGATGAGAGCAAGGATGCTGTTCTTGCAAAGTGCAGGAGCATATATGCTATGCTTAAGGATAGGTTCAGGGTGCATCTAGATGATAGGGAGGAGTATACACCAGGCTACAAGTTCAATGACTGGGAGTTGAAGGGTATCCCATTAAGGCTAGAGATAGGTCCAAGGGATGTTAAGCAGGGCAAGGTAGTGCTTGTAAGGAGGGATGATGGTAAGAAGGTTAGTGTAGGAGATGAGGAGTTGCTAGATATGATAACAAATATGCTAGAGGATGTACAGCATAGCCTATATGCAAGAGCACTCAAGTTCCTTAACGATCATACCTTCTCTGCATCAAGTTATGATGAGTTCAGGGACCATGTGGAGTATGGTTTCGTAAAGGCGTACTGGTGTGGCTCACAAGAGTGTGAGTTGAGGATAAAGGAGGAGACTGGTGCTGATATAAGGGTTATACCATTCAACTCCTATTATGATGAAGGAAGTTACAAGCAAGAGGAGGGGAGATGCATCTACTGTGGCAAGAGTGCAGTGAAGATGGCATACTTTGCACGGGCATACTGAGGCGGGCATATTGAGGTATAGATAGATAGATAGAGAAGGAAGGTATGGGGTTATCAGATATAATAAATACGTTGGTTGTATTTGCAGATAGTCTAGGCTATATAGGCCTCTTTGCCATAAGTTTCATCGCAAGCATAATAATATTTGTGCCAATACCATTCTTCCCAATCCTTGCTATAATGAGTATAGACCCAAAGTTCGATCCCCATCTCCTTGCATTCTCAAGTGCAATGGGTGCAAGCATAGCCAAGGTGATAATCTTCTACACCAGTTACTATGGGAGGAGGTTCATAAGTAGGCAGAGTAAGACAAGGATGAGACCATTGCAGAGGTTGCTCAAGAGGTATGGATGGTATGCTTCATTCATAGCAGCAGCAACCCCTATACCAGATGATATAGTGTATATACCATTAGGGTTAGCAAAGTACAATCCATTCATGTTCTTCACCTCTCTACTTGCAGGGAAGATGCTCATATCTGAGGCTGTTGTATGGGGTACTAGGATGGGGTTCAACCTGCTAGAGTATGTTGAGGGCAGCGAGGATACACCACTCTTCTATGCCTCAGTAATAGTCACTGCAGCGCTCATAGGCATATCTATATATGTGATGATAAAGGTTGATTGGAGCAAGATAGTAGGTAAGATATTCCCATGGACATTGAACTCTACTAGCGTAGATGATAAGGAAGGTGAAGATGGTGATGATGAGGATGATGTATTGAGAGATGGGGGTAAAGAAGGTAAATAGGTAAGATGTTATATACACTCGTTACATGCAAGTGGAGACCTGTTTATGAAGCCATATTAATATACTTTTATACTGTATACCTTGTGCAATAGCAATATTTGTATTTAGGATTATAGAATATAATCCTATGTACTATGAAACGATGAGAATAGGAAGTAAGTACTCCATAAGCAAGGGAGATGACTCCATAACCATAGTTAGGATGATGCATGACTACTTTGAGAAGGTGTACATACACAAGGATGGCTATGTTAACATAACCATGAATAGGTTCAGTGTTAGGTTCTCCTACCCTAGAC
Source organism: archaeon HR04 (assembly GCA_002898655.1). Taxonomy (GTDB): domain Archaea; phylum Thermoproteota; class Nitrososphaeria; order Nitrososphaerales; family Nitrosocaldaceae; genus Nitrosocaldus. The sequence continues at coordinate 15,960 of BEHG01000008.1, read as the reverse complement.
ACCTGAGCATGATGAGCATAGGGGAGATATCTGAGATATTAGAGTATGAGGGGAAGAGGTACATGAGGGATTCTATGCTTATAGAGAGGATAAACAGGATGTTGTATGATCTCATCAAGTACTATCATACAAACAATCCAAGCTATGATATAGCAAATTATATAACGCCTTAACAACGCTAATAGCCCTTCCTTGTTGATACAAATCTGTTATCCCTTATTATGAACCTCCAATGCCTATCAATACCCTTAGATATACCTATCCTACCTGTTGCTACTACATCCCTATCCCTTATGCTCCTACCCTCTTCTATGTATAGTTCTCCACCAACTGTAAGGTCAAGCCCATTATGCCTAGAGTCTATGCTTAATGCCTTGGTTAACTTGCCAGGACCATTAGTTAACATCTCAATCCTTACCCTAGCAGATCTACCTCTATTCCTCATCATAAACTCTATACCCTGTATGGGCTCTACAGCCCTTATGAGCACAGCACCAGCCTCCATATCCTTGCTCTTTGCTACTACATTTAGGCAGTAATGGTTGCCATAGATGAAGTACACATATGCATATCCAACATCCCCAAACATAACCTTGTTCCTTGCTGTTACACCTCTATACGCATGGCTTGCAGGATCATCCCTTGTATAGGCCTCAGTCTCAACTATCATGCCAGAGAGTATATTACCATCTATAACCCTTACAAGCATCTTCCCAAGCAGGCTCTTTGCAACCTCTACAGTATCTCTAGAGTAGAACTCTCTTGAAAGTATCATATGATGAGCATTGTGTAAGGATTAAGTATATCTTTCCCTTCTCCTACTCTAGCAGGTATGGAGAGGTTCTTGGATGCGCTCTCAAGGGGAGTATTTGCAGTTGCTAGATGCAGATCATGCTCATTGATCATATGGCCCCCGAACCCTCTCTGCAGGAGATGTCTGAGCAGTGATGTAGAGTGGGTTGAGATGAATCCACGCATGGATGAGATCAAGGGTAAGGCTATAGCAGTTGCTGATTCACATCTAAGAGGTGCAAGGTTTGCATTAATAGAGTTGGAGAATGGGATAAGGCTACTTGGTAGGATTATAGATGAGGATGATGATGGTGGCAGTGGTGGCAGTGATGGCAGTGGTGCAGGTGTAGGCTCTCAAGTGATGATGGTTGGATGTGGTGTAGATGGTGGTGATGATGGTAGCAAGCCTTACTACCTATTCAAGTCATTATCTGCCTATACATCAAATACTTAATTTACCTAACTTGCATAGATAATGGTTGAAGGGATGGATAGTGTAAAGACCAACAGGACGAGGAGGCAGAGGGGCTACAGCTTTGAGTATGAACTGGTTAGAAGGATAAACTCCTGCAATGGTTGGAAAGCAATAAGGCTTGGAAGCCCAAGCGTTTCGCTACCAGATGTTATAGCAGTCAACAATACTAGAGGTATAATGCTTGCAATAGAGGCGAAGAGTACAAGCACTGATACTATAAAGGTACCTATAGAGCAGGTAGCAAGGTGCATAAACTGGCTCAACCTCTTCACCAGATACAGGCATAGGTATGCTATACTTGCCTTGAAGTTCATGAGTAAGAGATGGAAGAAGGCATACACATATGAGCATAGAGTACTGCAGGAGTACTACTACCAATTGGGATTGGGTGATGAGGAGCATCGTGATGATGTAGTAAGAAGAGTCATGATGAAGGTACAGGAGGAGGGTAAGGATGATAATGATAAGAATAGCAGTAAGAAGGCATACATAGCATGCAGATACGATGGGAGCCTTTACATACATCTTAACGAGCCTCATCCTAACCCTGCAACTATTACAGATAATGGTAGTGAGGCAGGGAGAAGGATTAGACTAGATCTCAATACGTTTGCTATGCCTTGGTTGGAGGGCAAGAATAGATAGATAAATAGATGGAAGCAGTAGTAGTGGTAATAAAGGTAGTAACATCAACCTTACCCTCAATAAAACTTTTAACCATCCTCTAATGCTTATATCTTATGAGTTATTACACTGATGAGAGGCTTATAACCAGCAGAGATGCACTAAACAGATGGGAGTTCAAGTTGAAACTACTTGAGGTTGTGGAGAATGCTAGAGATCCAGCAGCATTCAAGTTTGGGCATAGAGTGCTTGTTAAGAAGGTGCTTGTGATAACAAGGAACCTAAGAACAAACGAGGTTACAGAGAAGGAACTCGACCTTGAGGAGATAGAGAATGAGATAAGGAGCAAGAGGTACTTCAGCTCTGCAAACAGATGGGTTGCACCATCAGAGATAAAGAATGGCTACATAGTTGGGTATAGGCATAATGATCTCCTAGCAAATGCAATAGCATTGGACTATATAACTATATAGAGAAGTGTGAGGTAAGTAATTATCTTACTATAGATTTAAATCTATGCTATACTTATAATATATCATGGCACATTGCGAATGTGGTATATGTAACCATACGTCTGATAGGGAATGCTTCGAGAAGGAGTGTAAATGCTGTATAAACTTTCATCTTAGATCTGGTCCAAAGAGGCTTACCATCCAGTATCATAAGATATAAGTGGAGATCCTAGCTTTATAAGTAGGTATAGATACCTTACTAGGTCATGAGGATGGAGGCTTACCAAGAGTGTATAGATCCAGCATGTAGGCTCAGGTATCCTATAGATGAGTTCAGGATAACATGTGAGAGGGGTCATGCTCTTGATGTGAAGTATGCCTATACACCATCTAAGAGCCTGAAGGATGTATTCTATGCTAGAAGGAACCATGGCAACAACATATACAATGAGAGTGGTGTATGGCGCTTCAGGGATCTCATAAACTTTGCCCAGATAGATACGGAAGAGTATGAGGAATGTAAGAAGTATCTAGTATCTCTTGATGGTGCTGAAGGAAGATTATCAAAGCCATTCAAGATGAGCAAGGTTGCAGAGTATGTTGGTATGGATAAGGACTCTCTCTTCCTACAACCTGAAGGTTACAATCCAAGTGGGTCATTCAAGGATAACGGTATGGCTACAGCACTAACCCATGCAAAGATGCTTAAGGTGAAGAAGGTAATGTGTGCCTCTACAGGAAATACATCAGCCTCAGCAGCAATGTATGCATCTAACGAAGGTATACTATGCGAGGTTTATGTGCCTAGGGGCGAGATAGCGATAGGGAAGTTGGGTCAAGCACTACAGTTTGGAGCACAGGTTGTAGAGGTTGATGGGAACTTCGATGATGCACTACAGATAATGCTTAGAGAGGCTAAGAGTAGCAATGCTTATGTTGTTAACTCTGTAAACCCATTCAGGATTGAGGGGCAGAAGGCAATAGTGTATAGAGCTTTGGAGTACCTTGATTGGAACCCTCCTGACTGGCTTGTATACCCTGGAGGAGCATTGGGCAACACATCTAGTGCTGGGAAATGCCTTATGGAACTTTATGAGTGGGGATGGATAAAGAAGGTACCAAGGCTAGCAATAGTAAATGCAGAGGGTGCAAATACCCTCTATACACTCTACAATGGGAAGTTCAATGGAAGAGCGCTGAGATGGGATAAAGGCAGGGTTGATCTTGAACTTATAGAGGAGTACTATGCATACATGAATAAGCAAGGTATTAAGCCAAAGACTGAGGCAACTGCAATACAGATAGGTAAACCTTCTAATCTACTAAAGGGTTTAAGAGCACTAGAGTTCACAGATGGGGTTGTGGAGCAGGTTAGCGATAGCGAGATGTATGATGGGATGGCAGTTGTTGGGCTCAACGGCTTTGATTGTGAACTTGCATCTGGAGCAGTACCAGCAGGGATAAAGAAGTTGAGGGAGATGGAGGTTATAAAGAGGGATGATATAGTTGTTGGCATACTCACAGGAAGGCAGAAGGATCCTAGCCTAGTGATAAGGTACCATATGGATGCTAGTAAGAGATTTGCAGTTACTCCAAGAAGATATAAAGATAAGTAATCATCTACGCTCATGCTGGTAAGGTTCTTATAAGTCTACAGAGGAGGTTCATTATTATTGATCGATATATATATCAGAATTTGTAATATCATATTATGAGATGGATGATATCTATAGCATTGATAAAGTCATATGATAGCAATGAGTTAAGTAGTATATATGGGTGAGTGATATATGGGCACAACAAGAAATATAATAATAGCAGGGGTAAGCATAAGCATAGCAGCGTACCTTATACTAAGCTTCTTCACTGGCACAGGTATATTTGAGAAGAAGACATTCATCTCCCTTGCAGAGATAGACACAAGCCTAGATGATATGGCAAGGGATGCTGAGATAATAGTTATAGGCACAGTAGGGGATAGAGTAAGGATTCAAAGCCATGACGATGGGAGGATATACAGGATGGTTGGCGAGCTTGTAATCAACATAGAGCAGGAGTTGACTGGCAATTACAAAGATAAGGTAATAACAGTTAAGATCTGGGGCGATGGTGAGAAGGTTATAAACAGGAATGTAAGCTTAAAGAAGGGTGAGAGGGTCTTACTCTTCCTCAACTATGTAACAACTGATCAAGAATGGAAGGGGGAGGAGGGCTATCTTGTATGCTGTACACAGCAGAAGTTCTCTATAGATGAGAATAACATAGCATACAATCCAAAGTATGGTAGTTATAAGCTTGATGAGTTGATAGAGATGATAAAGAGGGCAAGGTCTACCTGATCCATCTATTTATTTTATTTTACATTCTACTAGATTGATGCTATTATTAATCTACAATAAACGATAAATACCTTCATCTCTTCATACATACATGCGTATATGCTCATTCCTGCCGAGCGCAACGGAGATGCTCTATGCTCTAGGGTTAGGGGATAGCATAGTTGGTGTTACACATGAGTGTGATTACCCTGAAGAAGTGCTCAGCAAGCCAAAGGTCGTTAAGAGCAGTTTCGATCCATCAGGCATGAGTAGTGAGGAGATAGATGCAAAGATAAGGGAACTTGTACTGAATGGTAAGGATATATATGTTGTTGATGATGAACTCCTTAAGAGATTAAAGCCAGATGTCATTGTTGCTCAAGGCATATGTGAGGTATGCTCCCCTTACCTTAATGAGATTGCAAGAGCAAGAAAGGCTCTAGGCTATCAGCCTAGACTGATAATGCTTGATCCCCATGACCTTGATGGTATACTAGATAGCATTATACAACTTGCAAGGGAGTTAGGGGTTGAGGATAAGGGTAAGGAACTCCTTGATGAGTTGAAGAGTAGGATAGATGGGATAAGCAGTAGAGCAATGATCGCTAGGGTTAAACCAAGAGTGCTATGCATAGAGTGGCTCAAACCATTCTTCACAGCAGGACATTGGGTACCCCAGATGGTTGAACTTGTGAATGCTATAAACTGTGTAAGTAGAAGAGGAGAACCATCTAGGAGGCTCTCTTGGGATGAGGTTGTAAGAGCAGATCCAGATATCATAGTCTTCATGCCTTGCGGTTTCACAGTGGATAAGGCATTGAAAGAGTTCTACAAGGTTGAGGAGAATGATGGATGGTTCAACCTCAAGGCTGTTAAGAGCAAGCAGGTATATGTTGTTGATGCAAATGCATACTTCAGCAGACCAAGCCATAGAGCAGTTAGAGGTCTAGAGATACTAGCAAAGATAGTGCACCCTGAACTCTTTCAAGATGTTAGTGTTAAAGATGATGAATACAAAAAAGTTTATTAGTATTCTACATACTTTTAGTAGTGCTATTCGCTCTTAATGTTAATAAGGAATTCTATAATGAATGGTATAATGGTATAACAAGATATTCAAATGTAATTATTATAAATAAGTAAACTATCATAAATATATCTATCTGCCTGAGTTGGTCCTTATAGCACTCTGAGCAGCAGCAAGTATGGCTATTGGTATCCTGTGCGGGCTAGCACTAACATAGTCCAAGCCTATAATATCGCAGAACTCTATGCTCTTTGGATCTCCACCATGCTCACCACATATCCCTATCTCAAGCCTTGGATTCACCATTCTACCCTGCTCTACTGCAATCCTCATCGCTCTACCTACACCATCCCTATCGAGTGTCTGGAATGGGTTGCTCTTCAGTATCCCCTTCTCTAGATAGATAGGAAGGAACTTACCCTCAACATCCTCCCTGCTGAATGAGAATACTGCTTGAGTTAGATCATTGGTACCAAAGCTGAAGAACTCCACCACACTAGCAATGCTATCTGCTGTCATACATGCTCTAACAACCTCTATCATAGTTCCAAACTTCACATTCAATCTTAGACCATACTTCCCTTCAACCTCATCCTTCACATTGAGGAATACCTGCTTTATAGCCTCCAACTCCTCCTTTATGCCTACTTGAGGTACCATTATCTGTGGCTCAGCATTGACACCATCCTTGATGAGTTCAGCAGCAGCCTCAAGTATTGCCCTCATCTGATACTCATATATCTCTGGATACACTATGCCAAGCCTTACACCTCTCTGCCCCATCATGGGGTTAACCTCTACCAACTCTCTAACCCTTTGCAGCATAGCTTGTGCACTACTATCCTTGCCTTCATGTACAGCCCTCATAAGATCCTCAAGTCTTGGAAGGAACTCATGTAGTGGTGGGTCTAGAAGCCTTATGGTTACAGGATAACCCTCCATAACCTTAAGGATGCTCTTTGCATCTTCCTTGAGCATTGGCATCAACTCCTTCAACGCATCAACCCTCTCCTCCCTGCTTCTAGCCATTATCATCCTAACGAATATTGGGAGCCTATCGCTAGAGTTGAACATCCTCTCTGTCCTACACAAACCTATCCCCTTTGCCCCATACGCTCTTGCTATTGCTGCTGCCTCTGGGGTATCAGCATTTGCCCTAACCCCTAGCCTCTTCGCCTCCTCAGCCCATTTAAGTAACTCCCTTAACTCACTGCTCAACTCTGGCTCAACCATAGGCACACTCCCAAGGTATACCTTGCCTGTTGCACCATCTATTGTTATTGTATCATACTCATTCACTACCACACTATCAACTATGAACCTCCTATGCTCCTCATCTATCACTATGCTTGAGCATCCAACTATGCATGGCTTACCCATCCCCCTTGCTACTACAGCTGCATGGCTTGTCTTGCCCCCCTTGCTTGTAAGTATACCAACTGCCTTGAAGAATGCTGGCACATCCTCTGGCTTAGTCTCTTCCCTAACTAGGATTATATGCTCCCCATTGTTTGCATGCTCTATAGCCCTCTTCGTATCTAGTATAACCTTGCCGCTTGCTGCTCCAGGCGATGCTCCTATCCCTATCGCTATAGGCTTTATCTCTGCCTTTGGATCTACCCTTCTATGCAAGACCTGCTCTAGATCATCAGCATTAACCCTTAGAAGAGCCTCCTCTCTGCTTATTATACCCTCCCTAACCATATCCACAGAGCATTTAACACTTGCTATAGCATTCATCTTTGCTGCTCTAGTCTGGAGTATGTAAAGCCTCCCACTCTCTATGGTGAACTCAACATCCTGAGGTTCTCTATAGTGCCTCTCAAGCCTATCGCATATCTCAACCAACTCTTTATACACATCAGGCATAATCCTTGCTAGATTCTCTATTGGCTCTGGTGTCCTTATCCCTGCTACAACATCCTCTCCCTGTGCATTTACAAGGAAGTCACCATAGAGCCTCTTCTCTCCATTCTCTGGGTTCCTGGTGAATACTACTCCAGTAGCACTCCTCTCATCCATATTACCAAAGACCATTGTAACAACGTTTACAGCAGTACCATCAGCAATATCTTGCGTTATCTTGTAGTACTTTCTGTACTCTACCGCCCTCTCACTCATCCAACTATTGAATACAGCCTTTATAGCAAGCTCCAACTGCTTGTAAGGGTCACTTGGAAACTCTTTGCCATGCTTCATGCATATTGTCTTGAACTCCTCAGTCAACTGCCTAAGGGATTCAGCATCCAACTCATTATCATGCCTCACACCTTTGCTCTTCTTCATCTCCTCCAAAGCATTTGAGAAGAGAGCATCGTTTATCCCTAGCACTATCTTGCCGAACATCTGTACAAACCTTCTATATGCATCCCATACGAACCTCTCATTCCTTGTCTTTGCTATCAATGCTCTAGCAGTACCATCATTCAATCCTAGGTTGAGTATTGTATCCATCATCCCTGGCATCGATATGGCTGCTCCTGAGCGTACAGATACAAGCAATGGATTGTCTGTGCTACCAAAACCCTTCCCTGTTAACCGCTCTAGCCTATTCATTGCTTGCCTAACCTCATCCATTAACCCTTCTGGAAGCTCTCTACCATTTGCATAGAATTCCTTGCATACCTCAGTGGTTATCGTGAACCCTGGAGGTATAGGCAAACCTAGAGCAGTCATCTCAGCAAGCCCTGCCCCTTTGCCTCCTAGCAGTCTCTTCCCTAATCCCTTACCCTCATCGAAGAATACAACTCTCTTATGCATTGTAAAGGAGACCAAGGCAGTCACTTATTAAGTTTACAACATGGAATGCTTGTATTGCTTGGAGTAGCAATAGAAATACAAATAAAGCCCTTGCTACACTTAACCTGTATGAGTAGTAGCAAGAAACCACATCTGAATCTAATAGTTACAGGACATGTTGACCATGGCAAATCAACGCTGGTAGGTAGGTTGCTCTTCGACCTAGGGTTGATAGATCAGAGGACTATAGAGGAGTATGCAAAGGAGTCTGAGAAGACTGGCAAGGGAGATACATTCAAGTTCGCTTGGGTTCTAGACAGGCTGAAGGATGAAAGGGAGAGAGGTATCACTATAGATCTTGCATTCCAGAAGTTCGAGACCAACAAGTACTTCTACACCCTCATAGATGCTCCAGGGCATAGGGACTTTGTGAAGAATATGATCACAGGTGCATCTGAGGCTGACTGTGCTATCCTTGTGGTATCAGCAAAGAAGGGTGAGACTGAGGTTGCAGTTGAGCCTGGTGGGCAGGCAAGGGAGCATGCCTTCCTGTTAAGAACACTTGGAGTAGGACAACTTGCAGTATGTATAAACAAGATGGATGACTCCTCTGTGAACTACAGCAAGGAGAGGTATGAGGAGGTCAAGGCTATGGTTACAAACCTGCTTAAGAGCATAGGCTACAATGTAGCAAAGGTTAGGTTTGTACCAACATCTGGCTGGACTGGTGATAATGTTGTGAAGAAATCAGATAAGATGCCTTGGTACGATGGTCCAACACTATTACAGGCTTTAGATGAGTTCGTTGAGCCAGAGAAGCCAGTGAACAAGCCATTAAGGTTACCAATACAGGATGTATACTCCATAACTGGTGTTGGTACAGTTCCAGTAGGTAGGGTAGAGACTGGGAGGATGAAGGTTGGCGACAAGGTTATAGTCATGCCTGAAGGTGCAGTAGGTGAGGTAAGAAGCATAGAGACACACCACACGCCTATGCAGGAGGCTATAGCTGGGGATAACATAGGCTTCAACCTAAGAGGAGTAGATAAGAAGCAGATAAAGAGAGGGGATGTTGTAGGTCCAGTAGATAATCCTCCAACAGTTGCAAGGGAGTTCAAGGCTAGGGTTATAGTCATCTATCACCCAACAGCAATTGCTCCAGGGTACACACCAGTACTCCATGCTCATACAGCACAGGTAGCAGCAACCCTAGTTGAGTTCATATCAAAGATAGATCCTAGGACAGGTAATGTTGTTGAGCAGAATCCAAAGTTCCTGAAGAGTGGAGATTCAGCAATAGTCAAGATAAGACCTGTAAGACCCCTATGCATAGAGTCGTTCAAGGAGTTCCCTGAACTTGGAAGGTTTGCTCTAAGGGATATGGGTACTACTATAGCAGCAGGGATAGTTGAGGAGATAACAGAGAAGTACACTCTAGAGAAGGTAGCAGCCAAGGCTTAATTATAAAGCAAGTGATCATAAATGGTTCAGCAGGCTAGGATAAAGCTGGCTAGCACAGATCTAGCAAAGTTGGAGCAGATGTGCTCTGAGATCAAGGCTATAGGGGAGAAGACTGGTGTGAAGGTAAAGGGTCCTGTGCCATTGCCTACAAAGAGGCTCAACGTTGTTACAAGGAAGGCACCAAGTGGGCAAGGTACTCATACATTCGACAAGTGGGAGATGAGGATACATAGGAGGATAATAGATCTAGCAGCAGATGATAGGGCAATGAAGCAGTTGATGAGGCTCAAGATACCTGATGAGGTTATAATAGAGGTTCTCTTGCAGTAAGATCTTCTAATGTTTTTATTTATTTATTTATTTAGGTTGATGTGTTGATAACGATTAAATTTATCCCATCCAGCAATAAGCCTAGATGGAAGGGGTAGAGGGCTTAAACCAACAGGGTATCGTTGTGTATGAGTGTATAAGGTGTGGTACAAGAACAACATCTGAGGAGTTGAAGAGCCTACCAGAGTTGAAGTGTATATGTGGGTTCAGGATATTCAGGAAGGTTAGACCTCCAATAGCAAAGCGTGTAAAAGCAATATAATTGATTAATTAACTAAAGCAGCATATAAGAGAGATAAGTGCTAGAGCAAGTGTGGTAACATGCCATCTAAGAGCAATAGAGTAGAGGGGAGAAGAAGAGGGAGAGGAGGAGAGGAAGGAAGAAGAAGAGGAGGAGAAGAAGAGGAGAAGGATGGGCTGGGGTTCACGCTTGAGAAGGTGATGAGGGGTAGTAATAGAGAGGATAAGTTTGAACTCATCATAAAGTTAGATCCAAAGAGGTATGAGCGTAAGAAGATAGATGGTAGGGTAGGGTATCTTGATACCCATACCAATACATTCATCCCAGAGGATGCACTCAAACTTATATTTGATGAGATGATAAAGCAGCCAATACAGGGTATAGGGGATGATGGAAGGAGCAGGAAGGATCTATACTCAAGCATAGTAGAGAGTCAAGCAAGGGTTAAGAAGATGCTCAAGGATGGGCTAAGGTTCGATAGTGTAATAACGCCATCAGAGAGGTACCTTGCTAGCCATATAAACATGAAGTTGGATGTTATAGTACTATACGCTGATATAGTTGACTCAACAGCAATGAGTATGCACTTACCTGCAGATAGACTTGCAAACCTTATCAAGATATTCATGCAGGAGATGTCATACATCATAGCAGCATACCATGGCTATGTACTCAAATATGCTGGTGACTGTGTTATAGCATTCTTCCCAGTTGGAAGGGATGATGCTGGTGAGGCATGTGCAAGGGTAGTTAACTGTGCAAGGGCAATGCTCAACATAACAAGGTATGCAATAAACCAAGTGCTGAAGGAGTATGGCTATCCAGAGTTGAGGATAAAGATAGGTATAGACCTTGGAGAGAACCAGATAGTTAGGCTTGGAGGTACACTTGACCTCCTCGGCTATACTATGAGCATAACTGCAAAGATAGTAGAACTTGCAAAGCCATGGCAGATGGTTATAGGGAAGTGGGTGTATGATGCATTGCCAGAGGAGTTCAAGCGATCCTTCAAGGAGTTGAGGTTAAGAAGGGATATCTGGAACTACAGGGACTCTAGAGAGGGCAAGTACTACAACCTCTACACTTTAAGGGAGCGTAGGTTGGGGCCAAGGATAAGATTGATCTAGACTTGATAGACTGCATACTTCATCTACTACTACTACCAATCCTAGCCCAGCAGAGCATTTAATCTGGATAAATATTTAACCTAGCCATGTATACTCTAGCGCATGAAGGTAACCCTATCTGCAATAAAGGCAGATGTAGGAGGAGTTGGGGGGCATACAAGGCCTAGCAATGCACTGCTCAAGCGTGTTGAGGAGTTCGTAATGGCTGAGAAGGGTAAACTGCTCATAGACTGCTATGTTGGGTTTACTGGTGATGATATCCATATCCTTATGAGCCATACACATGGTGTAGGCAATGCTAGAGTTCATCAACTTGCATGGGATGCATTCATTGAGGGAACAAAGGTTGCAAAGGCTCAAGGTCTCTATGGTGCTGGTCAGGATCTACTCAAGGACTCATTCTCTGGCAATGTTAAGGGTATGGGTCCAGGGGTAGCAGAGATGGAGTTTGAGGAGAGGGCAAATGAGGCATTCGTTGTCTTTGCTGCTGACAAGACTGAGCCAGGGGCATTCAACCTTCCATTCTACAAGATGTTCGTTGATAGCCTTAGCAATACAGGAATAATAATAAACCCAGACCTTGCTGAAGGAGTAGTATTCAATGTTATGGATGTTCTAACTGGGGATGTGGCAGAACTAAGGCTATGGGAGGATAAGCCAGAGCTTGAGGCAGCGCTCATGTACCCTGCTCGCTATGTTGTTGAGAGTATATACAGCAAGAAGGGTGAACCAATAGTTAGTGCTAGTACTGATAGGCTACATAACATAGCAGGGACATATGTTGGTAAGGATGATCCAATAGCAATAGTTAGAACTCAAAGGGCATTCCCTGCAACTGAAGAGGCATGTAGTGCATTCAGCAACCCTCACTTCGTTGCTGGCAACACTAGGGGTAGCCATCATCTACCATTGATGCCTGTAAAGTTGAATACAGCAGCAAGCCTGAACTACTCTATACCAATAGTTAGTGCAGCAGTATTCAGCATGCATGATGGTGTGCTAACAGAACCATTCGATGGCTTCAGTACTCCAGACTGGGATTACATAAGGAGTATTGCTGTTGAGAGGGCATTAGCGATGAGGGCTCAAGGCTTCATACACCCTGCTACACTTGTACCTGAGGAGTTGGAGTACAACAAGGGTTATGAGGCAAGGATGAAGAGGTTAAGAGAGAGGTTCAAGGCTAAAGCAGCAAGGGAGGAAGAGAAGGAGCAAGTTGCAAGAGCCAATCCTGATCATTAACTTCAAGAACTACATGGAGGTTAGTGGTAAGAGATGTCTAGCGCTTGCTCTAGAGGCTGAAAGAGTAGCAAGAGAGTTGGATATGCTCGATAGTATAGCTGTTGCCCCACCAAACCCTGCACTGGCACTTGTAGCAGAGCATGTTAGCATACCAGTGATTGCCCAGCATGTTGATGATAGAGGAGAGGGGAGCACAACAGGCTACACTACAGCAAATATGCTAAGATCCTTCAATATCAAGGGCTCTATAGTAAATCATAGCGAGCATAGGCTCTCGCTTGAAGAGATAAAGGGTATAGTTAAGGCTCTTCACTCATCCAACATGTTAGCAGTTGTATGTGTTAGGGAGCCTAGTGAGATAGATGCTATAGCAGGTTTAGAGTTGGAGCCAGACTATATTGCTATAGAGCCACCAGAGCTTATAGGTACAGGGAATGCTGTAAGCAAGAGTAAGCCTGAGGTTATAACTGGATCTGTTGAGAGAACAACTAGACTAGGGTTGAGGAGCAAGGTTATATGTGGTGCAGGCATAGTTGATGGTAGAGATGCTAACACTGCTATAAGGCTAGGCTCCAAAGGTGTGCTAGTTGCAAGTGGTATAGTTAAGGCAGAGAACTGGTATGAGAGGATAAGGGATATAGCAGTAGGAATGAGCAGTAGATGGTATTGAAGAGGAGTAGCAATATTACTGATTCATGTTATAGAAGATTTAGAGATGATAGCAGTATGCGAAGATCTATTACTCACAATCTAGAGGTTAAGCAGAAGATAATAATACATTAGGTATAATCTCAATCTCTGGAGGTAAGGAGCAACCACAGAGAGTAATGCCTATTACATCACAATTAAATGGTGATATAACCATAACAATAGGCAAAGATATTATCTCTAGGAGAGAAGAATGTATTTGTATGAGGTAACATTAGCAAAGCCATCTGGTACAGTAATCTCTACAGAGATAGTGCCAATAGATATAACATCTGCTCCAGCAGTAGTAAACTTCCCTGCACCTAATTGGGCTGCATTAGGACCAAATCCAGCAATAGCATTAGATGAGTTAGGGTTATGGGAATTGGATATAGAGATCATAGCCTTCTATGAGGATGGTGTAATGGAGATCAAGAAGGTGAACCAGAAGTTATGGATCTCCTTCAATGTTATACCAGAGCATATACTACCCATACTTGCTGTCATTGCTCCATTGGGCATATTTATTAAGCCTGTACATGTACAGGAAGAGGTATACAGCAAATAGCATCTAACCAACTATGACGATGACGTATGAAGTATGAATCTCCCTCTCTTTCTTTCTTTCTTTCTTTCTCTTGCTCACTCAGTTGATGTTCATGATCATTCAATCTAACAATCTAGTTAATGTGAACCAAGATTTATTTAGTGGTTCACAAACTCCTCTCCTATGCAAGAGAGAGCATTCATAGAGCAGTGTATGAGCAATATACTATCTGGTAAGAGGATAAGCATGCGTGATGCTATCAGGTTAATAAACACGAGTAAGGATAACCTTGAGCATCTTCTTGATGCAGCAAACACAATAAGGAAGGAGTTGAATGGTGATAGGGTTGATCTCGAGTCTCTTGTAAATGCAAAGTCTGGCAACTGCTCAGAGAACTGTGCATTCTGTGCACAATCTGCATGGAATAAGGCAAGGATAAGCAAGTACCCATTGCTGAGCGTTGAGGAGCTGGTTGCTAGAGCAGATGCAGCAAAGTGCTCTGGGGCAAGGAGCTTCTGCATAGTATGTGCATGGCGTGAGCCTAGCAGTGATGAGTTCGAGCATGTATGCTCTGCTGTTAAAGCAATAAAGGATAAGGTTGGGATAGATGTGAACTGCTCTCTAGGCTTCCTTAATGCTAGGAGGGCTGAGAGGCTTAAAGCATTAGGGGTTAAGAGGTATAACCACAACCTTGAGAGTAGCAGGAGTTTCTTCAGCAGGATATGCACAACACATACATGGCTTGATAGGTTCAATACAGCAAAGTTGGCAAAGGAGCATGGGTTGGAGTTGTGCTGTGGGGGTATAATAGGGATGGGGGAGAGTGTAGAGCAGAGGCTAGAACTTGCATTTGAGGCAAGCATGCTTGAGCCAGAGGAGTTTCCTATCAACATCCTTGTTGCTAGAGAAGGTACACCACTGCAACACATGAATCCAGTGCAAGTTGATGATATACTTAGAACTATAGCAGTATTCAGGTTCATAATGCCTAGATGCATACTTAAGGTTGCTGGAGGTAGAGAGATGCATCTAGCAGATAAGCAGAGTAAAGCATTACTCTCTGGTGCAAACGGGATAATAACAAATGGCTACCTTACAGTTAATGGCAACACAGCTGAGCAGGATATAGCAATGATAAGAGGTTTGAACCTCCAAGTATGAACTATGAAAGTGAACTGAGGGAAGAACTGAGAGAACTTGCAGAGCAGAACCTGTACAGGAGGCTTAGGGATGTAAGGATAATAGATGCAAGTAGGGCAGTAGTCGATGGGAGAGAGGTTATACTACTCTGCTCAAACGATTACCTTGGGCTATCATCAAACAAGGAGGTTATAGACCATGCTATAAGCAGGATGGGTAGCATATCTCAATGCAGTTCTAGACTTATTGCTGGTAACGATCCTGCACTTGTTGAGTTGGAGAGTGAACTTGCTAAGCATAAGGCAAAGGATAGAGCACTTGTCTATCCTACAGGTTACATGGCATGCCTTGCAATAGCAGCACTAGCAGATGAGCATAGCATAATATACAGCGATGAGTTGAACCATGCAAGCATAATAGATGCGTGTAGGCTTTGCAAGGCAAGTGTAAAGGTATTCAAGCATAACGATGTAGCAAACCTTAGAGAGTTACTTGCATCCTCATCACCATCACCATCCTCATCACCACTGTCTTCCTCATCATCCTCATCATTAACAACAACCAATTCAAGAAGAGGTTGTGAGAATAGTAGGAGGAGGAGGAGAAGGATTGTAATAACTGAGGGTGTATTCAGCATGGATGGTGATATGGCAAGGCTCGATGAGATAGGCAGGTTATGCAGAGAGTACGATGCAATGCTTGTTGTTGATGATGCACATGGTGACTTCATCTATGGCAAGAACCATAGAGGCACAGCA
>BEHG01000007.1 GCA_002898655.1 archaeon HR04 | reverse complement strand
CATCTGCAATGGACTCAAGCGATGGTCTAGCATATACTCTGCATGAGATGAGCAATGCAAGTGGGAAGCGCTTCATCATAGAGCATAAGCCTATAGGCAAGGGTGTTGAGAGGTTTGCTAGAGACAACTCATTGAGCATAGATGACCTTGTATTCTATGCTGGGGAGGAGTATGAGATAGTTGCTACTCTGAGAAGGGAGCATCTGGATGAGGTTATGAGCATATCAAGGTTAACAGGATGCAACGCAATGATCATAGGCAGTGTTCATGATGGTAGTGGGGTTTACATAAAGGATGAGTATGGAGAGAGAGAACTGAAGGGGTATGGTTGGGAGCATTTAGCATGATAGTAACTTGATCCATCTATCTATCCATCTATCTCTTATCTTATTGTAGCATTGTATACTTATCACACCTATCCTTTCCTTCTCCTTCTTCTTATTATTACTTATTTGCTTACTTACCTACACCTTCCTTTCCTTCTTTTATCTTCATCTCACTTCTTCTTACTTGCAGAGACTATGGATATCACATCCCTATCCTTCAACTCATAATCTGCAGGGAGCCTTAACCCATCCCTAACATCTATAGCATAAAGCAGTCCTTTAGCAAGATCGGTATGTATCTGCCTTGCAAGATCCTCAACTGTAGAACCTGCTGGGAGTAGATAGACATCTGGCAGAACATTGCCATCCTTATCAGATAGCCTAGATGCATCAGCAACTGGATACACTGTATTCATCTTCAGCAACTTGAATACAGCAACGTTTATCGCATGCTGCACACCTGTACGCATGTACTCACCAAGCACATCCTTCCTTATGAAGTTGAGCGCCCACTTCTGCCTCTCATTCAAGCCATCATGCTTTAGCACTTCAAACCTCTCATCTCCAGGTATGTATCTAATCAGCCCTTTACTCTCAGCCCTCCTCAATGTAAGTTCAGCCTCTGCACTTGCTGGTACAACAAGCATATCCTTGTACTCCTCCCTTATCCTCTTGAAGTTCTCAGCAGCGGTAGGAATATCTATCTTGTTTGCTACTATAAGGGTTGGTTTAGATATATCCCTTAATGACCATGCTAACCTCTTGCTATCCTCTATGGTGTAGTTATCAAACTCCTTGCCTTGAAGGTTGCTATCTATCAATGCTTGCTGGACATGGTGCTCCTTAACCCCTACACCTCCCATTACCCTTGCTATAGCTGTGGTAAGCTTCTCCCCGCTACTTACAGCCCTTGATATCTTATCTCTATTCCCTTCTAAGAGTTTGAGGTACCACATCACCAACTCCTCCTCTATATCTGCTACATCTGCCAATGGGTCTCCTGTGCCTGGCTCTGTTATCCTACCTGCAGCATCTATACTGCCAGATGCATCGACTATGTGAAGTAATGCATCAGATTGTGCAGCAACTGCAAGGAACTGATTGCCAAGGCCTTTGCCCTGCCATGCACCCTTGATGAGCCCAGGCAGGTCTATCAACTCTATTGGTATGAACCTCCATCCATCCTTGCAGAGAGAGTTCTTTGGGTTATCTGTAACGTTGAACTCTTTATGTACACACAAGGTTATAGCATATGACGTGCCATAGTTTGGCTGCTTTGTAGTGAATGGGTATGTTGAGACCTCAGCATGGGATAGGGTAGCAGCGTTGAAGAATGTAGTCTTCCCAGTATTTGTCTTACCTATAAGGCCTATCCTTATTGGCACACCTCTACTTACTTGAATGGTTATTTAAGCTTCTCTATCTCTATAATTTATATTATCTACAGCAGGCTTCAACTTTCTCCATTCAAAGTAGGACTGTTGTTCAGTTCCATCATATCTACTATATACATGTTGATGCTATTAATATCTATATAATAATATATGGTTTGTATGATCTTTACTTCTTCGCCTCTTACATCCATTACATACTCATGTATACTCATTACTCGCTTCACTACACATATTCCCATACATATCTAGTTCATCTTATATAACATCTGTTATATAACAAGAATTACATTGTTATCTACAGTAAAACATAAATCTTTGTATATGCCATTTTTGATATGGCGGACAAGAGCATTACTAGTGTTAGTGTCGCTACTTCTACCTTGCTACTACTAATAGCAATATCTATGACTGTAGCAGATGGTGTAAGGATGGCATATGCTCAAGTTAGTAGTGGTGATAGTGGTGAATGTGTAGGGCATACAATAGAGAGAGGTAACTTTGATGATGATGGAGATGATGAGGTTAGGGTTGATGGTACAGTGTATAACAATGGATATAGCATTATTCTAGATGGGAAGATATATACTGTAAGGATTGCTACACCAAGTTCATCCTCAACTCCATTCATTGGCACTGCTGGTAATGACTTCATAGTTGGTACTAATAGTGCTGATAGCATATATGGTAAGGAAGGAGATGACTTTATAGTTGGTCTTGGCGGTAATGATGAGCTTTATGGAGATGTTATATTTGGAGGAGCTGGTGATGATGAAATAACTGGAGGCAATGATATCTTATGTGGTAATGATGGTAATGATGTGCTTGTTGGAGATAGTATAAGAGGAGGAGCTGGTAATGATACAATAACTGGAGGCAATGATACATTAGATGGAGGAGCTGGTAATGATGCGCTTTCTGGAGATGATATATTAGGATGGTTAGGTGATGATATACTAACTGGAGGCAATGATAAACTAGTTGGAGGAGCTGGTGATGATATACTTTATGGAGATGGTATATATGAAGATGATATAGATAGTGAAGGTGATGATACATTAACTGGAGGTAATGATACACTAGATGGAGGAGCTGGTAATGATGCGCTTTCTGGAGATGATATATTAGGATGGTTAGGTGATGATATACTAACTGGAGGCAATGATAAACTAGTTGGAGGAGCTGGTGATGATATACTTTATGGAGATGGTATATATGAAGATGATATAGATAGTGAAGGTGATGATACATTAACTGGAGGTAATGATACACTAGATGGAGGAGCTGGTAATGATACACTTCATGGAGATCATATAGATAGGGAAGGTGATCCTGATACATTAACTGGAGGCAACGATGTAATCAATGCTGTTGATAGCAGTAATAATGATAACATAGATGGTGATGGTATATTTGGTTCTCCTACATCATCTATAACTCTAGGCAATCAAGATATATGTGCAAGTGATCCAGATCCTGAGGTTAACTGTGAGTATGATGATATATCAAGTTTAGCAACATTATCAGTAGCGCCTACTACAATACCAATTGGAGGGCAAGTAACAATAACATTCAACTCTAATGTTAATAACAATGTAAAGATAACAAACCTTACAGTAACAACTCCTCTAGGCAATACATGCACATATAATGCATTACCAATCATAGTGCCAGCATATGGCTTATTCAAAGCAACATATCCTGATGACTTTACAGGTACAGGATGTGATACAAGCACTGTAGGAACATACACAGTAGAAGCAGAAACAGAGGTTGGAGACCCAATAGTAACTAAATTCAATACATCATTCCAAGTAGTGCCAGAAGCAATTGCAGGAGCATTGGGTATAGTTGGTGCAGGGTTCATATCAATGCTCTTATACAGGAGAGGTAAGAAGCAGAACTGAAAGGAATAAGACTACTCCTACCTTCTTATTTTATTTAATATGGTATATCCTCTCTTCATCTTTATCATCTCATATAGATTACATATTACAGAGAGAAGAGAGCCTATCATATCAAAGAAGCAAGAGAGAGGATGATGGTTATGATGATAACAATAATACAATACTCTACCCTACAAGGCTCTAATCTCTATTTACTTGCCTACCACTATATTTTTAATTTATATTATCTACAATATTATCTACAGCATGCTTCAACTCACTTGCTCTCCATTCAAGCTCATCTATCTCACTCCTCTCCAATACATCATTCCACCTCTCAAGCAATATGTTTAGTATCTCTGCTGCGTTGTACGCTATACTCCAGTATGGATGATGCTCTGCTGTAGTATATGCAAGTTCTAGAACATCTCTCAGCCCTGACCTTGCCCTCTTAAGCATATCTGCACCATCTGTATAAACCTTCAGCACTCTATTCTCCTCATCCACGCTAACCTGTACACTTATACTCAACCTCTCTGCTATCTTCTTCAACTCATCCCTCAGCGCTTCCATACGTACAACCTCTTATGCTCCTGCATCATGCACCTATTGTACACAACCTTTATGCCATGCCTTCTAGCCTCCTCTACAGCCTCCTTGTTGTATATGCCAAGTTGCAGCCATATCGCTTTAACACCTTTCTCTACAGCCTCCTTCACTATAGGAAGGACTTGATCAGAAGGCCTGAATACATCAACAAGATCTATCCTTACATCATCTGGCACATCCTTGAGGCTCTTGTATGCCTTCCTTCCAAGTATCTCATCTGCCAATGGGTTAACAGGGATTATGTTGTACCCATTCTCCATTAGGTATCTAGGCACAATATGTGCATCCTTGTTTGGATCCCTTGAGATGCCAACTACTGCGATATTCTTGAGTGAGAGTATGCTCCTTATCTCATCATCAGTATAGTTATCCCTCTCCATATACCTTTACTGGATGACCAAGTTAAATATATCTCTTGGTAATGGATTATGTATGATGATAACTGAGAGCGAGAGGTCTAGGCTTAGGGATCTGTTGAGCATGCTTAGAGAGGGTGAAGGGGGGAAGTATGTATCTGGCGAGTATATAAGTAGGGCACTTGACATATCTAGAGAGGCTGTATGGAAGTACATATCGATGCTTAGGAGGAGGTATGGCTATAGAATAGATGCAAAGCCTAGAGTTGGGTATATGCTTGTTCATAGACCAGATAAACTCTATCCATGGGAGATAATGCTTGAGCTTGGGAGGTCTGATATGGTAAAGGAGATCATCTACTATGATGAGGTAGAATCAACTCAGGATGTAGCGTTGAGGCTTGCTGAGCAGGGTAGAGACTCTATACTTGTTGTTGCAGAGAGGCAGAGCAGAGGTAGGGGTAGAGCCTCAAGGCGATGGATATCGCCAGAGGGAGGTGTATGGTTCTCCTTAATCATAAAGCCAAGGATCAGTGTGAGGGATGTGACGCTACTCTCTCTTGCAACAGCACTTGCTGTATGCAATACCATCAATGGTAAATTTAACCTTGATGCTAGGATAAAGTGGCCCAACGATGTTATAATCAACTACAAGAAGGTTGCAGGAATACTAATAGATATGAGTATAGAGCATGATACTATCAACTATGCTGTTGTAGGGATAGGGGTAAATGCAAATGTTAGCATAGATAGCATAGAGCGTATGATTGGTCATGCTGATAAGAATCACTACTATGGATCCACATCCCTTATGAATGAACTTGGTAGGGCTGTGGATAGGGTAATGTTACTTGCATCACTGCTGAGGGAACTTGAGCATATCTACTCCAGATTGGCATACAAGGATGAGATGCTTGCTGCTATAAGGGCAACTATAATGCTAGGTCCTGTACATGTTATAGAAGGAGAGGGTGATGATGATGCCTTAACCATAGATGGTGTAGCAGTAGATGTGGATGATGATGGCTCACTACTAGTTAAGAGTGATGGGATGGTAAAGAAGGTCACATCTGGGTATGTGCATGTGAGATATGTATAGTCTGTTGACTCTATATGTGGATGGCTAACTAACTAACTCACCTTGAGCTTGAGCCCATGAGCTCCCAGTTCTGGCCTGGCTTTCTGTTGTACTTGAACCTCTTAACATAATTAGATCTGTTCCTTACCTTTGGTGGAGGGCTTACCTTTGGTCTAGCCTGTAACTTTGGTGTCTGACTCTTAACCTTACCTGCCTTTGTTATCGATCCATGGGTTGGCATCTATCCAATCACCTACCTACCTATACCTACTTCCCCTAGCATATATTTAAAAATATTGATAGTTCTTCTTCTTCTTACTGCTACTGCTTAACTACAACCTCCTCCTTCCCCTTCAGTTCATTGAATATCTGCCATGCCTCATCAACGCTAGCGTTATCATGCACTATTGCCCTAACTGCCCTTATCATTGCTACTGGATGATCTGACTGCCATATGTTCCTGCCCATATCTACACCTGCTGCACCATCCCTTACAGCATTGTATGTTAACTGTAGTGCATCACGCTCTGGTATCTTCTTCCCTCCAGCAATTACCAATGGTACAGGGCAACTATCAACAACCTTCTCAAAGTTCTCACAGTAGTATGTCTTGACAAGCCTTGCCCCTAACTCCGCTGCTATCCTACATGCCAATGCTAGATACCTTGCATCCCTAGCCATCTCCCTCCCAACTGCTGTAACTGCTAGTACTGGTATGCCATAGCGCTCAGCCTCATCAACAAGCCTTGCCAAGTTGACTAGCGTTCTATGCTCATGCTCTTCGCCAACGAATATGGATAGTGCTAGGGCAGATGCATTGAGCCTTATAGCCTCTTCTATGCTAGTAGTTATATCCTCATCGGATAGATCCTCCTTGAGTATGCTTACCCCACCAGATACCCTAAGCACTACAGGTACATCTGCCCTTGCATCTACACAGTTCCTCAACACCCCTCTAGTAAGCATTATAGAGTCAGCATATGGTAGTAATGGCTCTATCGTGCGCCTAGGGTTCTCCAGCCTAGTCGTTGGTCCTTGGAAGTATCCATGATCAACAGCAAGCATAACTGTCTTACCATCGCTCTTGAATATCCTTGATAGCCTATTCCTCATACCCCAGTCCATGCTCATACCATAATGCATAATGGATGATTATTTAACTCTGTTGCTTCATGGAACATACATACGTTTATTAGTTGGTTATTGAGTGCCTATATCTTATAAGACCATAATGGCTAGTGATGATGGTGATGATAAAGCAAGGTTAAAGGCACTCAACCTCTTCGCTAACTCCTCTCTTGGTGCATCTGCCCTCTTCATACCCATACTTGCAAATACACTTACAGGCTCATACATACTGGTTGGTATCATAGGAGCAGGGTATGGTATAACCCAAGCCTTATCCTATGCATACTTTGGTAGGCTTGCAGATAAGTTTGGTGCGATGGTCAAGTTTGTAAGGCTAGGCTTCCTTGCATCATCCTTTGCATTCTTCGCCCATGCACTTGCATATGATGGCTTTACGCTTATGCTTGTAAGGCTTGCTGCTGGTGTTGCTACTGGCATGTATGCTGGGGCTATGTTTGCGCTATCACATGATAAAGGCAATAACGGTAAACTTGCTGGTGTAGTATCATTCGGCTCACTTGGATGGCTTATGGGGACGATGGCATCTAGCATTGTACAGCAGTTAACAAGCAGTTACACACTAGCCTTCATACTTGCTGGATCTATATTCCTTGCTGGATTCGTAACATCCCTTGGGCTGAAGGTTAGAGTAGATGCAAGCAACGCAAGCGTTGCTGGCTCATTATTGCAACTAGCAAGGAAGAATGGTAGAATATACACATCGTTCATGCTAAGGCATGTAGGTGCTGCAGCAACATGGAGTATATTCCCAATCTTCCTGAACCAAGAGTTGAGGCTTGATGGAGTAGAGCTTGGCAGTATATATGCGATTAATGCACTCACCCAGTTCCTATTCATGAATACTGTTATGAAGAGGGTAAGGTCAGATGCAAATACGCATAGGTTAGTACAGGTAGGTGTACTGTTATCCTCTGCTGTCTTCATAACATACTACTCATCAACTACATACATACATATCATACCAGCGCAGATACTGCTAGGCATATCATGGAGCATGCTCTACCTAGGCTCTCTCTATATACTCCTTAGGAATAATGATGGGGAGAGGGCATCATCAACAGCACTGCTAGAATCTTACATGAGCATATCCATAATAATAGGTTCCCTCATCGGTGGTATAGTGGCAGAGTTTGCTGGGTTGAGGAGTGTAATGCTACTCTCATCCCTCCTCTGCTTTGCATCATTTGTGGTTGCTGTAAATGATTGGAAGATGAGAAGAGGTACAATGAGCATTAAGATGCTGCAGAATATAAGCCATAACCTCTCTAACAGATATGCTAGGATGTTGAGGCAGTTGACTTCATAACCATATCATACCATAATACCATATCGTAGAGTATGATAATACTTAGCATCATAATCAATAAACGTACTGCATAGATCAATCTGTAACTATAACCTTCATGGCATCACTAGCCCTGTGAGCACACTCTATAGCATTTATAGCATCATCTAGCCTAAACCTATGCGTTATTATCCTTGCTATATCTATCCTCCTGCTTGCTATGAGGTTGAACGCCTCTCTAGTATCATGATCAGATGCAGCAAGGCTTGGCACAATCTTTATCTCATTGTTGAATAAATGGTTGAGATCAAGTTGGATGGTGGTGCCTTTTGATGGTACACCAAATAGCACAACCTTACCCCCTCTCCTAACCATCCTCAACGCTGTATGCACTGCATTAACGTTGCCAGTTGCAACTATTGCTATATCAACACCCCTCTGCTCAGTTGCATCCCTTGCAATCTGCACTGGATCATCCCTGTTTGCATTAACTGAGATATCTGCCCCAACCCTGTTAGCAAAATCAAGCCTAAAGTCATTAACATCAACAGCAATAACCTTACTTGCATTATTCAACCTTGCAAGCATGATATGCATGATACCAGCAGGTCCAACACCTAGCACAGCAACGCTATCTCCCTTTGCCATCGATGATGCATTTAAAGCCTTTATGCAACATGCTAAAGGTTCTATCATTGCTGCATCCTCAAATGTAACATGCTCTGGAAGCACTATAACCCCTCCCTTGCTTACATTCCACTCTGGCACAAGGAAGAGCTCAGCAAGCCCACATGGCTCTATGTTACTCCTCTGATAATACTCACACATTGTATAGTCTCCATGGTTGCAGTAGTAGCATGAGTAGCATGGCACATGGTGGTGCACAAATACTCTATCCCCAACCCTTATACCCTTAACCCTCTCCCCTACAGCAACAACCTCCCCAGCAGGCTCATGCCCAAGCCTCCTAGAGACTACACCATATCTACCATAGACCTTCTCTATATCTGAGCCACAGAGCCCACATGCACGCATCCTAACCAGTATATCACCTTCTCCAATATTGGGTGTAGGAACATCCTTTATGCTTACACCATCACTCTCTATGAGTACTGCCCTCATACAGCACCTTTAACAGGAAGGATATATTTATTATATGCCTAGTATCTGCTTGAGCAGTGCTCTATAGTTAATCTGAACCTTCTTGCTCCCTGGCGCTGGTAACTCAAATATTACTGGTATGGGATTCTTTGCCCTTATCTCCGTGAGTTCTTTCCTTATCCCTGCTGCTATATCATCACTTACCAGTATGAGCCCAACCTCGTTGCTCTTGCCTACAAGGGTATTTATCTTGCTCAGTGCATCCATAGGCGAGTCTACACTCATACCTTCAACACCAGCCATCTGGAAGCTTGTAACGAACACCTTGCTACCTAAGGCTACTACACGCATACCATTATCTACCTTCTCTACAGGTTATAGCAATTTTAATCTATCTAACCAACTACCACTAACCCTAAAATAAATGACTAACCATGTACGTTCAGGTATGAAAGAATGAAGAAGTAAAAGGTTACATATTGATTGAGGGATAGATGGTAAATGATAGTAACCAGTAGCAGTGTTATCCATGCGTACTCATTCGAATATCTTCTCTATCAACCACTTTGTACGCATATGCTTTGCTATATCAGAGATGGTTACTATGCCTACCAACCTGCCATTCTCAACCACTGGAAGCCTCCTTATCTTGTTGTTGAACATCCTCTGCACTGCAGCCTCTATAGGTAGATCTGGCTCTGCAGTTATTATTGGAGCGCTCATAACATCCTGTATCTTGACCTTGCTGCTTGGTATATCCTTTGCACATACCTTCCTTACAAGATCCCTCTCTGTAACTATCCCAATAACCTTCTCAGAGTCCATGACAACAACACTTCCTATACCATGCTCAGCCATCAGCCTTGCTGCATCCTGAGCAGTCTTATCTGGGCTTATAGTTACCACATCCCTTACCATTATATCCTTCAGCAGTATATCCACATGTTAGCTCATGGAGCATGGGTTTAAAAACGTGTCCTTTCAGTTGTAGTACTTTATACAATGATGATATAAGGAAGGATGGTTATCATTATGAGGAAGGAGGTGTGTATGAACAGGGATGGATGTACTTGCTAGCATTATATTTGTAGTAACGCTTGTAGGGTTATGGGCTGCAGTATCTATACCAGTGTACATCTCAGCAAAGATACTCACTGCAGGGAGGGTTAGGCTTATCCATGCTATGGGAGCAACTGCCCTAGGTCCAATAGTGTATGCAGGTGTAGTGCTTGTATCTGTAGGGTTGCTTGGAAGCATCCTTGGTGCACAAGCATCTATACCTGCCATGATACTTGCATTCATATCATGGTTATGGGTCTACAAGAGCATCTTCAAGACAGGTTGGATAAGGGCATTCGGCATAGCTGTGCTAGCAGTGATAGTGTTCATAGCACTTGCGTTAATCTTCTCACTTGCTATGAGCATGATTATGCCTATAGTAGGGGAGCATATGCCTATACCAGAGCCTAACCCATTACCGTATCCACAGGTATAGATGGATGTAAACAGGTCTCTCATTCTAGTGTATTTTCATTTACCAAACATATCTAGATGTATGGTAATGCAACAGGTTGGTTTGGCTACTCTTGCTTGATCAGTCTACCTCAATCAATAAGTCAATCAAACCTCATGAGATCCTCAGTCTTCTCCTTAGCAATATCGCTATGCTTTTTACTTGACCTCCACTCTTCAACAGCACTTATATCTCCACCTACCCTCTTCTCCCTAACCTCTTCAATCTTCACTATAGATGGTACATTGACCCACTGCCCAACAAGTATAGCCTCACCAACGTTGAGCGATGGTAGATACTCTAGAAGTTCTTTGCTAAGAACCTCACTAGCCTCATTTATGTACCTCTGATCCTCTGGGTTTGTAAGCCTTAATATGGCTAGAGAACCCATCTGGCTTAGAACATCCTGATCAAGCCTCCTAGGCCTCTGTGAGACTATGATAAGGGATACACCAAACTTCCTACCCTCTCTTGCTATCTTGCTTGCTATGTACTTTGCATCGGTATCCTTATTGTTTGGTAAGAATACATGTGCCTCCTCTATTGCACATATCACTGGGCTCTCGAACTTAACATCAGTGGAACCCATGCTACTACCACTACCACTACTGCTAATACTGCTCCTTACCTCTACTTCTCTTCTACCCCTCAATCTCTCAGCCCTCTTCCTATCCTCCAGTATCTCTTCAAGGTAGTATGCTATAGCTATGTTTGCCTGCTTCTCTGTGAACTCTATCATGTTAAGTATGTTAACCTTGTTTGGTCTGAGCATATCCAATGGTCTACGCTTACTTGTATCAAGTAGTGGACCTAGCCTCCTAACAGCTGAATCTATTATACCCTGTAGCCTATCACAAGCCTTTATGAACTGAACATTCTTCTTGCTACCCTTCTGTTCTTCCATATCCTTCAGTGCATCTATGTTTGCCTTCAATGCTGCCCAAAAGTCAGTACTGCTCCTAACATCATCTGTTAATGCCTTGCCCAGCACTTCCCTCTGCACACTAGCATACTCCCTCACCTCTAGCAGATCAGCAAGCCTCTCAGCCTCATCTATGTATCTAGGGTTTATCCTTGCATCCATAACCTCCACATTACTCATCTTGATATCAGTATATTCCCCATGGTAATCGAATATTACCATTGTACCACTCAGCTCTGCTATCCTCTTTGCTATAAGTGCAAGTAGGTTTGATTTACCTCCTCCGGTAACAGATAGTATGGCTAGATGCCTACTAGCAAGTCTATCAAGGTTGACCGATACATCAACACTAGCATTCCTAAGCAGGGAGCCTATCCTTATCCATGGCAGACCATAAAGGCTGAATACCTTGAGTTCATCCCTGCTTGCCTCAAACACCATACTTCCAGGTTCAGGAGGGATGGAGGGTAGTGTAACCTTGCCTTTGATTAGTTCATCTGTATAGCCTAGAACTCTAACCAGTGCTAGATAACTCTTATCCCTAACATTCCTCTCTGCTATAGCCTTACCTTCATATGCTGCATGATAGTTAGTTACACCATCCATTATGCTACTCCTTATTGATGAGTGCTCAACCATGCCTAGTATCCTTCTACCATTTGCATCGACAACAACGTATTCGCCAACGCTTACTGCTCTCTTTGCTATGAACGTAAACTTGTATGGGTATGCTTCACCAACTACAAAGCCTAAAGGCCCATCAACACTTGCATTACCTGCATTACTCATTCAGAACATCCCTCCCCCCTTCCTCTATGCTTAACCCAAGCAGATCTGCAAGTTTGAGCATATCATCATTGCTTATCTTGCAACGTTCATGCGCTAGCCTAAGCACGTAAGGGTAGCCTGAGATGCTCTCAGGGTAGAGCATGTTAAGTATATCCCTAACCTCCTGCTCACTCCTCTCTCCAGGCATCTCAACCTTAAGTATGGGTGTGCATTGCTTGAGCCTAGCATACACAACAGTTATATCATCATTGCCTGCCTTCTGCACACTCAAGATATAGCCTGCATTGAGCGTTGCTCTACTGAAGTAATAGATATCAGCAAGGTTGCCCTTGAGTATTGCATTACTTGCAGAGGTCTTTGCTATGAAGAGTACCTTGCTACTCTTCATCAACTCCTTTGCATACTCATAAACTGCAACGAACCTCCTATTCCTTCTATCGTAGAACCTAGCAAGCAACGAACCATCTATGAGTATGTAGTCTGCTTTGTCCATGCTCTTAATGGCAAGGTCATGCTCAACTCCTATACATTTGGCAAGTAACTCATTCCTTGGGCTTATAAAACCCTTATCATCTATGCTTACTTCATTACCATTACCATCATAATCATAACCAACCTTCTCCTGTGCCTGTGGGAGGTTTGCTGCATCAACCTCCATCTTGGGCTGGGCAAGGAATGAACCATCACTAGTTATGGATACACCTGCTATAGCGTAGAGGTAGAAGCCCTTGTACACTATGTAGTTGAAACTACTATCAACACCAGCAATACTCCTTCTCTCTTGCAATGGCTCATACTCAACCCACCTTCTCCTTGCATCCTCGAGCATATCCCTTGCATTCCTTACCTTGCTGATTATCTTCTCTCTCTGCTTCAGTGCATAATCATACACCTCAAATAGCATAAATATACTCTTGCTCCAGAGCATATAAGGGTTTGTTACCTTTACTAGATAGAAGGTAGTCTTTTATAGCTGTAATAGAATAATTAATATGGCTAGAAATGGTCTTGAACTGGTATTGGTGAGGGTTATAGCATTAGCAGTAGTAGTAGTAGGATTGCTGGTAGTAGTCTGCTCTACTGCTGTTACCTCTTATCATGCATACGCTCAAGATCTAAGCATGGATGAGGATCTTACACTCATAGTAAGCATAGAAGAGATTAGAGGTCATCTCATGCAGGCTTTGAATAACAAGAGTATAGGCAACAACGATATGGCTGTTGCTCACGCTGGGCATCCTGCAGCAGAGTATCTAGGAGAGATAGCACCAATTATAGAGAAGAGGAGTCCTAAACTAATAGATGAGTTGAGGGATAAACTTGTAAGGCTTCCATCCAAGGTACCATCCATATCGTATGATGAGTTAAGGGCAGATATAGATGCTATAGATGCATTGCTTGAAGATGCATCAAACCTTATTAGGGATGAGAATAAGGGTAGTGTACAGTTCTGGTTAGAAGTGATAAAGACTCTGCTAGAGCATGCTAAGGATGAGTATGAAGAGGGTGTTGAGGAGGAAGGTAAAGTAAGCAGTGCAGTGGAGTATGAGGATGCACAGGCATTCGTTGCTAGAGCAGAGCATGTATTTGCAAGCAAGATAAAGGGTAACGTTGGTTCTGATACAGATATGGTAATAGAACGCTTCTTTAGCGATGTAAAGGCTGCTATGGATGAGAAGCGCTCTGCAGATAGGATAAAGGAACTGGTAGATGGTATAATGCCAGTTATACCTGAGTTCCCTGTAAATCTTATGCTTGTGTTTGTTGGTGTTGTTACATCAGCAATACTAGTCAGTAGAGTAATGTCTAGCAGTAGTATGAAGATATAACAATACTATTTTACATTTTTTAGTCAATTAACTAAATAATATCCATCATCATCCATCGTTAACTATCTTATCATCATTATCATCATTATTATTCATAGCATTAACCATCTTCTTTATACTTATTATATCTCTTATGAAGATCTCCTTGAGTTTATTGTTGTAGATAACATATGCTGGGTGGTATGTTGTAAAGAATAGTCTCCCATCACGCTTCACATATCTACTCATATGCTCTCTGAACGATCCCTTAAGTAGTGTATCATGTGCAGTTCTTCCAAGCAGGCAGACTATCTTTGGGTTTACAAGCATGATCTCCCTCATAAGATATGGCATACATGAGTTTATCTCATCCTTCCTAGGCCTTCTATTCATTGGTGGCCTACACTTCACTATGTTGGTTATGTACACACTAGCCCTATCTATACCTGCTCTAGCAAGAGCATGATCTAGCACTCTACCTGCAGAGCCTACGAATGGTCTTGCAAGTGTATCCTCAGTTCTGCCTGGAGCCTCACCTATGAACATGATCTTTGAGTCATATGCTCCTTCTCCAGGTACAGCATTACTCCTATACTCTACTAATCTACACCTTCTACAGGCTTTAACCTCCTCTACAACCTTGCTTATACTATCATTGCTTGCATCGTACAGGCTATCCAATGCATCTATTTATGCTGCAACACTCTTAACTGTTGCTATTCCTCTAACATAAGGGCCTCCATTGCCCATTCGCAATGTCTGCATAGGATCGCCCTTACCGCAGTTGAGTATTGGTCTTATCTCATACTGCCTGCTACATGCATCTATTGAAGCAAAGAACTCTGGTGCATTGCCCATAACTATAACATCCCTGAGCATCCCTTCAGAACCCTCAACTATCTCCCCATCCTCTATCCTCCTTGCATACTGGCATGAGATGCTCCAATTATACCTGTACATATCTATAGATGGTACCTTCTGTCCATGTATGATGTAGCCATGCTTAACATCCTTGATCATCTCCTCAAGAGAGTAGTCTAGGGGCTTTATGTAAGTGCATGCCATCCTTATCAAAGGCATGAACTCATAACCTGTTGCCCTCATCCCAGCATTTGGCTCAACGTTGAATACTGATGCTGTCTCCCTACTCTGCATATGCCCTACAAGCACACCCTCTCTTACCAGAACCTTCTCTCTTGCTTTAACACCCTCATCATCATACATGTAATGACCAAGGCTACCCTCTATCGTTGGGTCATCTGATACGTTGAGTAGGCTAGAGCCTATCCTCTTGCCAAGCATCCCTGCCCACCATGCACCTCCAGCCCATGCCATCTCATACCCTAGCACTCTATCAGCCTCTGATGGATGGCCTAGTATCTCATGTGTCAGCAGCGCAACAAAGTCTGGATCCATTATAAGTGTAGCCTTATCCTCTCTTGCAGGCTTTGCATCTAGAAGCATTAGAGCATCAGATGCTACGCTAGATGCTTTTGCAATGATATCTGTAGCATCTAACAACTCAAGACCACCTCTCCCTCCATCTGTCCTTGATACTGTCTCATTCAGACTACCTTCATGTGCAGTTGCTGAGATGCTCATAACAGTATCCATGTACCTTTGGAGTATGTTAGAGCCATCACTACTCATGAACAGCTTCTCAACATAATCATACCCTGATGATATGGAGGTCTTATGAAGCCTCTTAGCCTTATCATTACTTCTCATAGCATGATCTGCATCCCTTGCAAGTCTTACAAGTTCATCGAACATCTCTCTAGTATCCTTCTTGAATCCAATGCTAACCTTATCCGTGTATGCCTTCACATCTGCAAGCTTAACCCTATCCTTATCCTTGAGCCTTGTACTTGAGCCCTTTGCAAGCTTGAATGCATTCTCTACACCCTCCTTAACCTCATCACTGCTTGATGGTTCAGTAACTGCATAGAAGCCCCATGCACCATCAACAAGCACCCTTATACCCATGCCACGATCAGTGCTAGATGCTACATGCTCTATCCTAGCATCCTCTAGGAGTACCCATCTACTCTCCCTATACTCATACCTTGCATCTGCATACCCTGCACCTAATGCAAGGGCATGCCTTATCGCTAGCGATGCTAGATCCTCATCTATATTCATAGCATCACATATACATACATCTTCATATTTATACCTCTTATCCTTCCTTCCTTTCTTCTTTCTTTCTTTGATATAAGTAGATATACAGCGATTGTAGAGTAGTTGTATGCTACTGGTTCAGTTATCAGATGTGCATGTGAGCAATGGGTTCAGGAGGGATATGCTTGAGCAAGCGATAGATGAGGTTAACAGCCTTGCTCCAGATGTGGTAGTTGTAACAGGGGATATAACAGATAATGGCATACTCCAAGAGTATGAGAGGGCTAGAGCATACATAAACATGCTGAAGTGTAAGAATATGATAATGCTTGCAGGGAACCATGATTATAGGAATACAGGTTATCTGCTATTCAAGAGGTTCTTTGCTCCAAAGCAGGTCTATGAGGATGATCAATGTATAATAACAACGCTGAGCACTGCAAGACCGGATAGAGATGAGGGTGAGGTAGGCTACAGACAGAACCTCTGGCTATTCAACACACTAACAGATGCAAGCAAGGATGGGAAGGTTAAGATCATTGCTATGCATCACCACCTCATCCCTATACCAGATACTGGGAGCGATAGGATAATAGTGCTAGATGCTGGGGATGTGCTCCAGACAGCATTGGAGGCTGGTGTCAACCTTGTACTCTGTGGGCATAAACATAGGCCATGGATATGGCAACTTGGTAGCCTTACTATAGCCTATGCTGGTACAGTATCATCAGAGCGTATGAGAGGGTTCTTCAAGAACAGCTACAACATAATCGATGTGCATAGGGATAGGGTAGAGATAACGCTAAAGGTTGTAGGAGGGGAGAGCATGTCTCTCAAGGATATAGTAAAGGCTAGAGAGGTTGTGATGGAAGGTTAGTGCAGTCAAAATTTAAAAGGATGATATGATGAGTGTAGCGAGTACAGTCAAGCACAACTTGCTATACTATGCATTTAGTTAGTAGGTAGGATTGTTATATATTGCATATAGTTAGATGTATAGCCTTATAACCTTACCATCCATCTCCATCTCTCTCCAATCAATACCCTCCTCATCATACTTTGTGATCTCAACCCTCTTTGCTCTAACCAGATAAGCAAGTTCATCCTTGAATTCCTTAACCATCTCCATGCCCTCATCATCCAAGCCAGAGATGAATGCTACTTCAACCACATCGGTTGGATTATAACCTCTCTCCTTCCTAAGCGCTTGAAGCCTCCTTGCGATATCCCTTATCATACCCTTTGCAATGAGCCTTCTATCCCTTGCTGTTGAGAGTATAACCATAACCATCCTGCCCATCTTCTCATCCATCTTTAGTGTATACCCTTCCATAGGTTCAAGGCTTATATCAAGATCATCCTTTGTAACTTCTATAGCCTTATCATCATACGTTATAGTGAACCTACCATTAGCACTCAGCTCCCTTAACAGTTCAACCTTATCCATGGTAGAGAACCTCTCAACAACCTTTGGTAGATCAGCCTTTGCCTTACCTGCTATACCCTTAAGCCTTAGGTTGATACTTGCCTTTACTGGCAAGCCAGCATCTATCATCCTCAACACCCTATCTACCATATCTTGAGCATCTACTACAGCAACTAGCCTGATATGCTCCACATTCATCTGAACCCTCATTATATCCATCAACCTGCTCAATGCATCAACCTCGCTACTACTGGCAAGGCATACATACGCATGGCTTAGAGGCCAACGCCTCTTCAGCATAGCCTTCATCCTAGCAGCATTTGCTGAAGATATAACCTCATTAAGCAATGAGAAAGACCTCTCAACCTCCTCATCTATCAACTCCTTCGATGGTTTAACCCATCCTTCTAGAAGGATGCTCTCCCTACGCTTGAAGCATGCAAGGTAGAGATACTCTGTTATGAATGGGCATATTGGGTGCATGAGTATATCTATCGTTAGGAGTGTATATGCAAGTGTAGAGTATATCGCAAGCCTCCTGCTCAGCCCTTCAACGCTATCATCCCATAATTCATACCTTGTGAATGGGACGTATCTCTGGCTTAGATCATCTATTATGAAGTTCTCTATTGCTCTAGCAGATTCATGGAACCTACAACGCTCATAGCCCTCTGTAACCTTCTCTATTAGTGCCTGTAACCTTGATAGGAGCCATAGTTCACTTACCTTCAACAGGTTACTTCTTATAGCCCATTCTAGCGTATGCTTATGCTGATCGTATCCATCGTAACTTGCATTCTGCATAAAGTATATATGCAAGTTATATAACGTGCTTAGAACCTGATACACCCTCCTCTTCATCTCATCAATGCTGAAGCTTAAAGCATCTATAGGACTTGCCTTCCAAATGAAGTAGAACCTAACCATATCAACAGGGTTGTTCTTGAGCAACTCTAATGCATCTATAACATTGCCTAGGCTCTTACTCATCTTGTTGCCATGCTCATCAACTATATGCCCTTGGAAGAGGAATGCCTTGAATGGTGGTTCATCCCTGCCCTTCATTATAACATTCTCCATTAGTAGCGTGTATGCCCAGCCTCTAGTCTGATCTATCCCTTCAGTAAGGAATGGTACTGGTATGAACCTCTCATACTCCTCATCACTCATGGATGCGTATGGCGCTGCACCACTGTTATGCCATGTATCAAGCACGAATGGCTCCCTGTATGCCTTTGAGTTGCACTTGCTGCATCTTACAACTACTCTATCTATCCATGGTCTATGGAGTTCAAAGAACTGTCCATCTGGTAACTCTAAAGCATTCTTTACTATCTCATCCCTGCTGAACAATGGTATCTTTGCCTTGCATGCTGGGTTTGAGCATACCCATATGGGTAATGGTGTACCCCATACCCTCTCCCTTGATATACACCACGGCTTCCTCTCGCCTATTATTGCAAGGAATCTATTCCTAGGCTCTTGGTAGAAGTACTCAACACTCTCTGCAGCCTTCAATGCCTTGTCTGCTATCCTATCTATGAGGTAGAAGTACTCCCTCCTTGCAATCCATACAAGTTTATGATGGGACCTCCAGCATGTGGGGTACTCATGCCTTATCTTACCTATCTTGATGAGCGAGCCCTTCTCCTTGAGGAGTTCTACAACCTTTGCATCTGCATCCCTAACGAATAAACCAGCAAAGATACCTGCCTCTTGAGTGAATACTGCAGCATCATCTATTGGGTTGAAGATTGGGAGCATCCTCTTACTTGCTACCTCAAAGTCCTCCTCACCGTTCGCTGGGGATAGATGCACTATACCAGAGCCAGTATCTGTAGCAACGAAATCCTCAGCAACAACCATATGCACCCTATCTGCTATAGCCTTGAGTCCAGGGATGAGATCTAGTAAGGGATGCTCATACCTCTTACCCTCCAACTCGTAACCCTTTACTACCTTCACTATCGAGTATGAGTCTATGCCCAACTCATCCATGAGGTTAGCAAGTCTATCACTCCCAACTATCCATATCTCATCCTTACCATCGTACCAATTATCATCATCACCCCTACCAACCCTTACATTAACATACGCATAATCTGCATCTGGATTGACACCAACCATCTCATCTGTAACAACAGTGAATGGCATGGTCGTCCATACCACTATGTATGTATCCTTACCCTGCTCTTCACCATCAAGCATCCTAACTTTGTAGTATA
The DNA here is from genome assembly GCA_002898655.1 of archaeon HR04. Taxonomy (GTDB): domain Archaea; phylum Thermoproteota; class Nitrososphaeria; order Nitrososphaerales; family Nitrosocaldaceae; genus Nitrosocaldus. The sequence continues at coordinate 4,278 of BEHG01000007.1, read as the reverse complement.
GTGAGGGATCTTCAACCATCTCATACCCTTGGGATACTTCAGCATGGCTTAGAGATGTCTGGCAACTTGGGCAGTATGCTACGACCCTGTAACCTTCAGCAAGTATGCCCTGCTCCCATGCCCTCTTGAGATACCTCCACTCCCTCTCTATATACTCATCCTTGTATGTCCAGTATGCATGATCATAGTCCATGCTCATACCAAGTAGCATATCAGCCTCTACCCACTTCCCATTGTACCTATGAACCAACCTCTTACACTCCTCAACTAGCCTCTCCATACCTATGCTCTTTAGGTTCTCAAGCTTGCTCCCTGTAAGCCCAAGCTCCTTCTCAGCCTGCAACTCAACTGGAAGACCTTGAGTATCCCAACCTGCCCTGAATACTACCTTGAAGCCCTTCATAGTGTTAAACCTATACCATAGATCCTTGATAACCCTGCCCCTAAGGTGGCCTAGATGAGGCTCACCATTCATGGTTGGAGGACCTTCAACGAACCCTATAACCTCCCTATTAGCATCCTTTAGCATATCATCAATCATACCTTTGAGGTTTATGCTTCTATAGTACTCCCTAACACTCATCTCCATCGACTTTGGATCAAACCTCCCAAGTCCAAACATCATCTACACCAGAGATAGGTTATTGTGAGGTTATAAAAATTAATACTTGTATGTTGAAGGATATGCATGAGGGTTAGGATAGGGCATACACCAGATGCTGATGATGCATTCATGTTCTATGCAATAGTAGAGGGTAAGGTTACCATTGAAGGGGTTGAGGTTGAGCATGTTGTAGAGGATATAGAGAGGCTTAACAGGATGGCCTTGAGGAATGAGTTGGATGTTACTGCAATATCAGCACATGCATATGCATATACTAAAGGTTATGCAATACTTAGGAGTGGTGCAAGCTTTGGCCTATCCTATGGGCCAATACTGGTTGCAAGACATGCTATCAATAGCATTGATGAGTTAGCATACATGAGGATAGCAGTGCCAGGCAAGTTGACCACAGCATACCTCCTGCTTGAGATGGCATTAAGAGATTACCTGCAGAAGGATATGGATGTTGCTACTACTACTGCTACTGAGATTGTGGAGATTAGGTTCGATGAGATAGAGGATGCTGTACTCTCAGGCAGGGTTGATGCTGGTCTGCTTATACATGAAGCACAGATAGCATACAGGCAAGGACTCCATAAGTTGCTTGATCTTGGAGAATGGTGGGGTAGAGTAAGCAATGGTCTGCCATTACCATTGGGTATAGATGTTGCTACTCTCTCCCTTGGTGAGACCGCCCCTAAGGTAAGCATCTTACTCAAAGAGTCAATAGCATATGCATATGAGCATTTTGATGATGCGGTTGATTATGCTATGCGCTATTCAAGGGGCAAGGATAGAGGCACAATAGCAAGGTTCGTTAGGATGTATGTTAATGACCTTGCCATGGATATGGGTGAGGTAGGCTACAATGCATTGAGGAGGCTCTACTCCCTAGCATCAAGCAGGGGTATCATAAACGAGCCTAAGATCATCCTAGTCTAATGAACAGAACTAACTACGCATGAAAGATACTGTCAAGTTCTTTCTTTAAAGAGATGAGATGCTTTTGGCACTATTTATATTTAAAGCCTAACGAAGTTGGCGAAGGATAAGAAAAAGGTTATTAGAGTATAAGTGCTTATTTGATACATGGATCTAAGGATACTAGTAGTTGGGGCAGTGCTGATTGCAGTTGGTGTAGCAGTAGGTGTATTCTTTGGCAACGTGGTTAGGTCTGGACCATTGGAGGAGTTCAATACTGCTAGGGGGTTGGCACAGATTGGAACGCTCATGGCAGGTATAGGCACCCTCATGGTTCTTGTAAGCTTTGGGTTGAAGAGGAGGAGAAGCCCCTATGGTCCTGGAAAGGGTAGAGCACTCTGATTTGATCTGATTTGATTTGATCTGATCAAATCAACTCCTAAGCATAGATAGCAGGGTAAAGGATTTAAGGTTCTTCATTCATAATCTATATATGAGTCTATTCGTGGCTCAGAAGAGACTCGCAAGGAAGGATATGCATACCCTCTACGATGCTGCCTTCTCAAGACTAGAGAGATTATCTAATAAGGAACTTCTTGACCTCACGAAGGATGAGAATGTTAGTAGTGAGTTAAGGGAGAAGGCAAAGGATCTGCTCTGGAAGAGGTTAGACCCACAAGATAGGGATACTGTAGAGGTTTAACCTTACCGATGGAGAGCATTAGTATAATGGTAGTACAACAATTGTAGTATCAATCTTGCTCCCAAGGGAATACTATCCACTCATCATCCCTGCATATCTCAGCATAATAATCTGGCTTGAATATGCTTCTAGGCTTCATGTATAGCGTTGTGACTGCTATGATCGTATCATTGCTCTTACCCCCCTTACCAAGAGCATCAACAACAGCCTTGATTGTGAGTCCTGTATCTGCTATATCATCAACAACAAGCATAATCCTCCCCTCCCTTCTACATCTATCTATCTTCTTCTGCATATCTTGAAGAGGTGTTATGAATTCTATGCTAACATCCTCATCCATCATCATGCCCTGATAATGCCTTGCCCTAATCAAATCAATATCATCCACTGAGAGCATCTCTGCTATAATCATGGCAGGAACTATACCTCCTCTAGCAACTGCCAGTATACATCCTATGCTTACACCATCATCCCTTATCTTATCTGCTATGAGCGAGCATAACCTGCTCACCTCATCCCAGTCTATGCATCTCTTCAGTAATTTCATTCTGATAGCAACTCTTCAATGTAGAGGGTTCAGATGTATCTTAGCACGTTATGGAAGGTATCCCTAAGCGCTGGTACTCTACCTATCTCCCTAACCATACTTGCCAACTCCTCTATGCTCGTTGCATTACTTATGCCAGTAGCCTTGTATATCTCCTCTGCGAATGCAGTACCAACCAGATCGTTACCGCCATAGCATAACCCTACCTGAGCAAGCTTCTTACCCAATGCAAGCCAGTAGACTGAGATGTTGTTTATTGCATTGGCAAGCATGAGCCTAGATACTGCGATTATCCTTAGATCGTAGAGCGATGAGCACTGCTCCCTTACAAGACCCTTCTGGTGGAGTTCAGTATTCTCTGGACTGAACTTCAGTGGTATGAATGTTAAGAACCCATTAGTCCTCTTCTGCAGGTCCCTTAGCCTGATAAGATGGTCTATGATATGCTCACTCCTCTCTACATGCCCATAGAGCATTGTGCAATTGCTCCTTATCCCAAGCCTATGTGCTTCTTCAGCAACCTGCAACCATTCATCGCCAGAGCATTTGCCAACAACTATCCTATCCCTAACCTCCTTGTGGAATATCTCTGCTCCCCCTCCTGCTAGAGCATCAAGACCAGCATCCTTCAGCCTTGATAGCACTTCCTTTACACTGTTGCGTGTAACCCGTGCTATGAAGAATACCTCTGCTGGGGTTAGTGCTTTTACAGTAACACCTTTGAACCTTGACTTTATTGCTCTGATCATCTGCTCATAGTACTCAAGCCCAAGCCTTGGATGGAACCCTCCAACTATATGCAGTTCATCTGCACCCATCATCACACCCTCTCCTGCTCTCTTCACCATCTCCTCCACGCTTAGAGTGTATGCATCATCATCACCCTCCTTCCTGTAGAATGCACATAGAGGGCATGAGGCAGCACATACATTGGTATAGTTTATGTAGTATGAGCAGGTAAATGTAACTGTATCACCCTTCAATCTACCCCTAACTATATCTGCGATCATCCCAAGGGTATGGATATCTTCACACTCCATCAACTCAAGCCCATCGTTGAATGATAACTCCTCTCCATAGAGTGCACGCTCCAAAGCCCTACTGGCATAGATGCTTATGCTCATCATGATAGTCTTGATGCTCTCTACTATAATAAGATAAGGTAGCATAGGTTAGTGCCTATACTATGTCAAAGGATAAATACCATGATCTGGTGCTAGTGTATAGAGGCGCAGATGTATGAGCAGTACTCTATCACTTAAGAGTGATGTTGAGGATATACTAATCAAGGCGTTGGATGGCAAGAGGGATGAGCATCTTGACTATGATGAGTGTGTAAGGCTGATGAGATCAAGGGATGTTAACCTAATAGGCAAGGTAGCAAACATCCTCAAGGAGAGGCTATATGGCAAGACTGTATCCTTCATAAACAACCTCATCCTTAACTACACAAATGTATGCATAACATACTGTAAGTTCTGTGCATTCTACAGACCTCCAAGG
>BEHG01000006.1 GCA_002898655.1 archaeon HR04 | reverse complement strand
CCATAGTCTGAACCATTGCATCCCTAGTCCTTTCAAGTTCATCAATCAGAGGGTAGAGTTCATCCTCCCTTACTGCCCTATAGAACCCTCCAACCCTTAAGTTGATAGGATGAACCTCCCTGCCTGCTATGAGTGATATTATCCTGTTCCCAACCTTCTTTACCTTCAGTCCCTGCTTGACTATCTGACCATGCTCCTTTGCCATTGCTATAGCACTATCATATCCAAGGAAGTCTGGGAGGTGGAGCATGAAGAGGTGGAGTGCATGACTCTCTATCCACTCCCCACAGTAGATTAGACGCCTCAGCAGGCGTATCATCCCTCCTACCTTTACCTTTGCAGCATACTCCATAGCATATGAAGAGCTCATCTGGTATGCTATTGGACATATTCCACATATCCTAGCAGTTATATCTGGCGCCTCATAGAACCTCCTCCCCCTAAGAAAGGCTTCAAAGAACCTAGGAGGCTCGTATATCTTGAGTTTTACATCACTAACCTTACCATCAACGATCTTGATGTACATGGCACCTTCGCCTTCAACCCTAGCAAGGTAATCAACCTTAATCCTCCTCACACTACTGCTCTTATCATCAGCTTTACTGCTATCACCATTATCAGCCCTCTCTTCACTTATTCCCTCTCCCCCTTGCAAACCCTTCAAATGCCTTGCATCCTCACCATTATTATTATCATAATCATCATCCCTGCCCATAATCCTGCTCATTGCTTACTGTTCACCTCCATCACCTTCTCTTCTACATCCCTGAATCCTTGTGCATAGGCATTGAACATCCTGAACATCCTTACTATAGATTCATCATCTACCCCTAGATCTTTGAACCTCTTGCTCAATGCTCCTATGTTTGCAGACTCGCTTGGACCAAAGCATGAGTAGCATCCTCTCTTATAGGATGGGCATATAGCATTGCATCCAGCCCTAGTTACAGGGCCCATACATGGCATACCATATGCAACCATGACACATACATTCCCTGCCCTCTTGCACTCCATGCAGACGCTGTAGGAGTTTATATTGGGCCTCTTCCCATTGAGCAATGATGATAGCACATCAAGTAACTGGTACTTATTTACAGGACAGCCATGCAACTCAAGATCTACCTTTACATGCTCAGATATGGGTGTTGATCTCTCAAGCGTGCTTATGTACTCTGGCCTTGCATATACTATGCTTGTAAACTCCTTTACATCCTTGAAGTTCCTCAACGCCTGTATGCCTCCTGATGTTGCACATGCCCCTATGCTTATCAGGTATCTTGATACACTCCTAACCCTCCTTATCCTCTTCACATCATCTGCAGTTGTTATAGAACCTTCAACAAGGGAGATATCGTATGGCCCTTTGATAACAGCCCTTGATGCCTCAAGGAAGTATGCTACCTCTACACTATCAGCAAGTTCAAGCAACTCATCCTCAAGGTCTAGGATGCTCAACTGACATCCATCACATGATGCAAACTTCCATACTGCAAGCTTTGGCCTCTTCCTCCTACTACTGCTCTTGCTATCCCTTCTCATTACTTACACCTCCCTTATGCTTAATAACCTTGCTATCCTACTGTAACTTAACACTGGTCCATCCTTGCATATGAACTCAGGTCCAAACTGGCAGTGCCCACAGATACCTAGAGCACACTTCATATTCCTCTCCATGGATATGAATATCCTCTCAGCATTGAGACCTAGATTGATCAGTTCCCTTGTAGTGAAACGCATCATAACCTCTGGCCCACATACGAATGCTGATGAGTGGAGAGGATCCACATGTACTCTAGGTATGAGTGATGTTACAACACCAACATTGCCATGCCATCTCTCATCTGCCTTATCAACTGTTACGTACACATCAACATCAAATCTAGCCCTCCATCTTGCAAGTTCGTTCCTGTAGAGTATATCCCTAGGCGTCTTCGCACCATAGAGCAGGTATATCCTCCCATACCTTCCTCTGTTTGAGAGCAGATGGTAGATCAAGGGTCTTAGGGGTGCAAGTCCTAATCCTCCAGCAACAACTACTATATCGTTACCTTCCTGCTCCCTTACAGGCCATGGGTTACCGAATGGTCCTCTTACACCTATGCTATCCCCTGCCTTTAGGCTACAGAGAGCAGATGTTGTATGCCCAACCCTACGTACTGTATGCATTATAACATTACCATCTGCAGGATCGCTGCTTATTGATATTGGCACTTCACCAACGAATGCATAGAGCATATTGAACTGTCCTGGCATGAACTTGAAGCCATCTGCAGATATCTCTATGGTGAATGTATCATGAGTCTCCCTCTTTATCCTCTTAACCTTGTGTATTCTAGGCAGATAAGGGTTGATGACGCTCTTACCGTTATCATGCATCATCATATTACGTGCTCACCCCTTCCTTCCTTCCTCTCTCCCTCTCCCATGATTCCTGTACCAAGATTGATGATACCCATTCATCCCATCCCTACACATATCACATCTCCTCTATCTCAAGTAGCTGTAATCTTACTGCTTGAAGGCGCTTCATAACTATACTTGCAAGCTTGCTCATGACCCTGTAGCCAAATACGTTATCCTCATCGCACATCCTCCTCACATGAGCAGCGTCTATCCTGATGAGCCTTGTTAGTGTTAATGCTCTAGCATCGAAGTGCCATTTGTATGGGGGGAAGAGCCATGATATGCCAAGTACATCATCCTCATCTATAGTCTGTATAATTATCCTTCCCCTATGTGCAGTTGATAACTCAAGTGATACTTTGCCATGAGTTATGAGGTAGAATGCATCTGCATCATCCCCCTCCCTGAATATGAAGTGATCTGCCTCGAATGTTGTATGTTGAGCATACCTTGCTATACTACTCACATCCATCCCTATATCCCTGAAGAATGAGTGTCTCTTTATGCTCTCCTCTATGCTCATGCAATTCACCTACCTACCTGCTGCATAGCCTTGTTGCAGTGCCTTTACCTCCTCAGTTATATCTATGCCTACAGGGCACCATGTTATGCATCTACCGCATCCAACACAGCCAGATGTACCAAACTGATCTATCCATGAGGCAAGTTTATGGGTTATCCAATGCCTATACTTTGCACCTCTTGACCTCCTCACAGCACTACCATGCATGTATGTGAACTCATCACTGAAGCAAGAGTCCCATACCCTCCATCGCTCAGCATGCTCACCCTTAAGATCAACAACATCCTCAACAGTGCTACAGAAGCATGTTGGGCATACCATGGTACAGTTTGCACATGCCAAGCATCTCTCTTCAACATCATCCCAATGCCTGCTCTCATAACTGTTGTAGAGTAACTCCTTTATGTTTTTGGTATCTATACTCCTCCTACCCATCATACTCATTACTCTAGCATTCTCCTCAACCATGCTTAGAGCATGCTCAACCTCCTCCCTGCTAGCCTCTCTATGCTTAACCTTGCTCAAGAGTTCATGCCCTAATGATGTACCAACATCAACAAGAAAGTGGTGCCTGGGCTTTAGTACTTCAGTAACAACCAGATCGTAGCCAGAGCCCACCATGGATCCTGTATTCATGGATGTGCAGAAGCATGTACTGCTAGATACAGTACAGTTCACAGCAAGTATGAATACATTCTTCCTCTGCTTCTCATATACTTGGTCCTTGAATGTACCATTAAGGAATACCCTATCCTGTATCTGTATAGCATGCAACTCACATGCCCTAACACCTACGAATGCTAACCTCTTTGCACTGTATTGCTCCTCTACAACCTTGAGGTTACTATCATGCCTCTCTGCAGTGAATAAGCGTATGCGTGGAGGGAATAGGTACATCTTCCATGAATGAGGACCAACTGTATAGCCGAAGAGTGCTCCATCATCCCTCTTCCTTAACCTGTACACTCCTTTCTCCTGCTGCTCAGTCATACCTATAGGGAGATCATCGACAGAGTCCAACCTATCATACACTATTACAGAGTCCCTAACCCTTGGGCCTATGATCTCATAACCCATATCCCTCAATGCAGTAAAGAAGCCATTGAATTCATCCCTCTCAACTATGAATGGCATAAAGTACCTTAACCTCTACAATATTTAAATCTGGCTAATCTATATAATGGTAGGTAGTCCTTATCAGGGTATGAAGTTCCTAATACTATGGTCTTTCAAGAAGATAGCACTAACTCCAGATCTGGTTAGAGCAGTGCTTGATATGAGGGCATATGCAAAGAGGCTCAAGGATGATGGCAAGTTGGAAGTGCACTACCATATAGTTGGTAGGCATGGTGGTGCATGGATACTAAATGTTGAGTCCAATGAGGAGTTAGAGAACCTCATAGCAGGTATGCCAGTTTATAACTATGCAGAGTATGAGATCTATCCATTAACAGAGATGAGATGATACCATGATATAATTAACCATCATTATTATTATTATGCTCTAGCAATAAGTATGCATATGCGCTATACAATAACTATACATGGCAGGGTTCAGGGGGTAGGCTTTAGACCATTCGTGTATAGGCTTGCTATTGCAAACAACCTGAAGGGTTATGTAAGGAATATGGGCGATGGTTCTGTTGAGATAGTTGTTGAGGGTTATGAGCATGATATTGAAGGGTTCATTCATGCACTGAGGCATGATAAGCCACCATTGGTAGTGTATGAACACATAGATGTTAAGAAGGGTGAAGGGAGTTGTGAGACTGAGTTTGCTAACTTCTCAATAATTGGGAGTGCAGATGCATCATCATCTACAGTTGAGCCATCCATACCCCCTGATATTGCTATATGTGATGAATGTTTGCATGAACTCTTCAACATACATGATAGAAGGCATGGGTACTTCTTCATAACATGCACAAACTGTGGTCCAAGGTTCACGATGGTAAGAGCACTTCCATACGATAGGGCAAATACAAGCATGGCTGAGTTCCCTCTCTGCAATGAGTGCCTTAAAGAGTATAGAGACCCTCTTAATAGAAGGTTCCATAACGAGAGCATAGCATGCCATGAGTGTGGACCAAGGCTCTACCTTGTCGATAACAATGGGAGAAGGGTTGTTGCTGCTGAAGGTGATGATGGCAATCCTATAGCAACTGCAGCAAGGTTGATAGAACAAGGATGCATTATTGCAGTAAAGGGCATAGGTGGCTTCCATCTCATAACATCTGCATACGATGATGATGCAATCTCTAGGCTTAGGAAGGGGAAGAGGAGGGAGAGCAAACCATTAGCAGTAATGGCTAGGAGCATTGATGCTGTTAGAGAGTTTGCTGTGATGGATGAGGTTGAGGAGAGCATCCTAAGATCATATGCAAGACCAATAATGCTGTTGAGGAAGGGTAGCAACTACAACCTATCTCCACTGGTATCAAACTTGGATACTGTTGGTGTAATGCTACCATACACTGCACTCAATCATCTCATCTTCAACATGCTCAACCTTAACGCATTGGTAGTTACAAGTGCAAATGTTAGCGATGAGCCTATAATTGCTGATGATGATGAAGCGTTAATGCTTGGGTTCGTTGATTACCTGCTCATACATAACAGGAGGATAATCAACCCTTGCGATGACTCTGTTGTTATTGTAAACTCCTGCTCTCCTATGATAGTTAGGAGGGCTAGAGGCTACGTACCATCACCAATAAACATAGATGTATACTCATCAAGATGCATACTTGCACTTGGTGCCCATCTCAACGTTACCATATCTATACTCTTCAAGGATAAGATAGTTGCATCACAGCACCTTGGTGATATGGACTCACTTAAAGCATACACAAACCTCTGCAATACAGTTGAGAGGTTCTGTAGAATGCTTAATGTAAGACCAGATGTTGTAGTATGCGACCTCCATCCATCTATACCAACTACAAACCTAGCATACACCATTGCTAGAGAGTATGGATGCTCTGTTAAGAGGGTACAGCACCACCATGCACATGCATCAACACTACTCATAGAGGATAAGAAGGTGAATATGGGTAGGGAAGGGAGAAGAGGAATGGTATGTATAGTTTGTGATGGTAATGGATACGGTTATGATGGGAATGTATGGGGTGGAGAGGTCTTCCTTATAGATGGTAGCAGGTATGAGAGGGTTGCACACCTCATGGAGCAGCCAATGATAGGAGGGGATCTAGCAGCATATTATCCATTACGCATGGTTGCTGGCATACTCTACTCTAGCAGTGTGGATGGTGTAGAGGATTACCTCTACTCTAGAGCATATACACTGCCTTATGGTAGGGCTGAGATGGATGCTATACTAGATGTGGCAAGGAAGGGTAGATATATCAAGACTACAAGCACGGGAAGGATACTAGATGCCATCTCATTCCTGTTAGGGGTTGCAGATAGAAGAGGGTATGAAGGGGAGCCTGCAATGCTGCTAGAGTCTGTTGCATATGGTGATGATGTGCTCAAGTTAGAGCCAAGGGTCATCGACTCTACTCTAGATACAAGGTACCTTATTGAGGAGATCTTCTGCAGCATGAAGAGGTTCCATGCTAGGGACCTTGCATACTCTGCCCATGTATATATGGCAAAGGGTCTTGCTACTCTAGCATTAGATAATGCTATGAGGCATGGTATAGATACCATAGGCATATCTGGAGGGGTTGCATACAACAGGATAATAACACCTCTCATCAAGAGGTATGTGGAGGAGCATGGACTAAGGTTCATACATAACAGCATCATACCAGCAGGGGATGCAGGGTTATCTATAGGGCAGGCATATCATGCATGCATCAACGATGCTAGCCTTAGCAGTAATTAATTAATTAAGATGCATAAAAATCAAGAATATGTTATAGTTCTACCTTCTCAACCCTTATCCTGCTCAGTATCTCATCAGCCTCACTACTACTTGCTACATATGTGTAAAGGTACCTTCCCCTCCTAACCTTTATCTTCGCCTTATCCCCTCTCCTCACTACCCTACACTCCTCTGCCCCTTCAGCAAGCTTGAGCAACTCATCCTTGCTGAATACCTGTCTAGGCATTGCTTCCCATCCTCCTTCTTCCTTCTTCCTTAATTCATACCTTCTTCCTTACTTCTTCTCTCCCCTTTATTTATTTATATAGACTATCTTTCTTGAGTTAATTGCTCTAAGGACTTGAGCATCCTTGATGTCTCCTCATACAACCCCTTTACTGTAAGGCTGTTATAGTATCTCTCAAGTGCCTTACCTGCAAGTATCATTGGGATTCCTACTGCGGTAGATACCATGGTTGGCTCTGGTATCCAGAAGAGCATCCAGCCTATTCTACTCATCTTCTTGCTTAACTGTGGTGCATGCCTTATACTGTTTATTGATGCCTTCAGGTTCTTATCTGCTAGGGTATCAAGCATCGATGAGCGTAACTCCATCATCCTCTTGAGCATATCAACTGCATCCCTTGCCCTCTTTATGTTACTGCTACCCTTATCATGCATGCTTATTGAAGCACCCATCATATCATAAACCATGTTATCCATTACTAGATACAAGCTTGTCAAGAAATTTGTTTATTGCAGGGTAGAAGCAAGTAGTACTACTGATGAAGATGGATGAAATAAACCTGAAGCATACACTTGAGAGTGGGCAGGTATTCCTATGGTATGAGAGGAGAGGCATCTACTACATAATATGCTCTAGCAACGTTGTTAAGATAGAGTCATGCAATGGAGAGTTTGTGTATGAGTCAAGACCAGAGCATGTTGATGTTGAGAGGCTCTTCAGGATGGATGATGATATCCATGCTATAAATAGCAGCATAGGATGCAAGGATGCCTTGATAGCAGATGCTATTGAGAGGTTCAAAGGGCTAAGGATAATGCGCCAAGACCCATTCCAGTGCCTCATCTCATTCATATGTGCTACCAACACAAAGATAGCAAGGGTTAGGCAGATGCTTGAGTGTATATGCAGGAGGTTTGGAGGCAAGATAGAGTTGGATGGTACAACATTCCATACATTCCCATCTGTAAGAGCATTGCAGGATGCAAGTACAAATGATCTTGTGGGCTGTGGATTGGGTTACAGGACGAGGTTCATAGTGAAGGCAGTACGCTCTTATGCTGAGATGGATGTTGATGATCTAGTTAAGAGGTGTTATGATGATGCAAGGGATATGCTCTTGAGCATCGATGGTGTAGGCAACAAGGTTGCTGACTGTGTAATGCTCTTTTCACTAGAGAAGCTTGAGGCATTCCCTATAGATGTATGGATTGGAAGGGTTATAGCAAGGTACTACAGGCATATCACAGGTATAGGTGATACGGTAAAGTTTACACCTCCTCTGTATAGAAGGGTATCTAGTGCTATGAGGGGTTACTTTGGGATGTATGCTGGTTATGCTCAGCAGTACCTCTACTGCTATGCTAGAGCATACATGTAGCAGTTCATTAATTCATTAGTACATACAATAGATAGATATATCCAGACTAGCGATGAACCATGAGGGCCCGTAGCTCAGCATGGATAGAGTGCCTGCCTTCTAAGCAGGTGGTCGTGGGATCGAAGCCCACCGGGCCCGCTACCAGCTAGCATCACCGCTAGCATCATTAAGCTGTAATGAATATATTTAAACCTGCTTGAGCAAGTAGTTGCATGGGCTATAGGATGCTTGAGCATATGACAGATGCACTTGTAGAGGTTGAGGCAGATACGCTTGAGGAGGCATTTGCATTGGCAGCAAGGGCCCTTGTGGATGTTATGGTAGATGTTAGCAAGGTTGAGGAGAGGGTTGAGATCATGCTAGAGGCATATGGGCATGACCTTGAGAACCTACTCTACAACTGGCTTGAGCAGGTTATGATAGCATTGGTTAGTGACCATATAGCGATGAGTAGGTTCAACACAAGGATAGAGGTAGGGGATTATGATGATGGTAGGTATAGGATAACTGCCAAAGCATATGGGGAGGCACTTGATCTGGAGAAGCACAACTACAAGGTTGAGATAAAGGGGGTAACTTATCATATGATGAGTGTAGAGAATGTAGAAGGTAAGTATAGATTAAGGTTCCTGCTTGACCTATGAGAAATAAATGTTATATTTGAGCACTTCATATGATAGGTGTGGAGAGAGATCAGGAGATAGAGAGGATAATGCGTAAGAAGATGGAGGAGATGATGAGGAGCCAGCAGCAGAAGGGCACTAGCAATGAACCCAAACTCATAGAGTTGAATGAGCAGAACTTCGATGATGCGATCAATGGCTCTAAACCAGTCATAGTTGACTTCTGGGCTGCATGGTGCGGTCCATGCCAGTTCATGCTCCCAATATTCGATAGGCTTGCAAGGAAGTATGGGGATAGGATGGTCTTTGCTAGGCTTAATGTTGATGAGAACAATGCTGTTGCAGCAAGATACGATGTATATGCTATACCTACATTCATAGTATTCAAGGATGGCAAGATGGTTGATAGGGCAATAGGGGCTGTTGGGGAGATGGGATTGGAGAGGTTGATAAGGAAGCATATCACATAATCTTTTCCTGATATGTGGAATCAATATTATGGATGTACTACTGTAGAGACTCTATATCTTATATGTTTACTATCAATATAACTGATAGTCTTTCAATTCAACAATTATTTAGTCATGTCTAAAAAATTTAAATATGGCAAAAAGTCATACTAGGTATGAGCATTAAACCTACTATGGTTGTCCTGTTGCTAGCAATAGTAATCCTAACGGGTATATTTGTTACAAATGCGGATTATAATACAAGCAATAGAGAGGTGCATATATCATCTATGCATAATAACGTAGAGAGATCCAGTATAGATCCAGATAAGTTCCTTACTAACTTTGATTATGGTAGAGTTTCTGTATTGGATGATGGTACAATACTGAGAGAATTTACAATCACAGTTGAGGATGTTAGGCTTGAGATAGCACCAAACATATACTTTGATGCATGGACTTACAATGGCTCCATACCAGGCCCAACGTTAAGAGCTACAGAAGGGGATAGGGTAAGGGTAACCTTCATAAATAATGGAAGCCATCCACATACAATTCACTTCCATGGCAAGCATCCTGCAAATATGGATGGTGTGTTCCCAATGATACCTCCTGGAGGGAGGTTCGTGTATGAGTTCACTGCAGAGCCGTATGGTTTGCATCTATACCACTGTCATGTTTCTCCAGTAGCAGAGCATATAAACAGAGGGTTGTATGGAGTGTTCATAGTTGATCCAAAGATACCAAGGGAACAAGCAAAGGAGATGGTCATGGTATTGAATAGTTATGATACAGACTTCGATAGAGAGAATAACTTCTACACCGTTAATGGCATACCATTCTACTATCTCAAGAATCCAATAGAGGTGAAGAGAAGCGAGCTTGTAAGGATCTACCTTGTTAATATGACAGAGTTCGATCCCATAAACAACTTCCACCTACATGGTGATCTATTCAAGCTCTACAGGACTGGTACCAGCCATGTACCAGATGAGTTTACTGATATGGTTACACTCAGCCAAGGAGAGAGAGCCATACTTGAGTTCAGGTACGATTATCCTGGCTTGTACATGTTCCATGCCCATGTTATAGAGTTCTCTGATAAGGGCTGGATGGGATTCTTTAAAGTTGTAGAAGATGGTTATGGGAGTGATGACAGTAACGATGCTCGTGCTATTAACAGTGATGATGGTAACTGATTGTGATGATGGAGGAGTTTGTTGATATTGGTCTACTGATATAATTGCACATAACAAGATTATGGTGAGTGATGCTACATGAGAATAACTATGGTGATATTAACTGTCATGCCTATCTTACTACTAGGTGGAATCATCTACTACATTGCATACACACCTATATTTGATTATGGGGAACCATTACCAAGGATAGTTATAGAAAGGGTAGAGTTCAAACCTGAAGTGATCGTGATGCATATACGTAACATTGGACAAGATACTGTCACTATAGCACAGGCGGATATAGATGATGCGCCTATAGATGCTATAATTAAACCAACAAATGTATTGACAAGACTATCATCTGCTCAACTAGTGATCAACTACAGATGGATAGAAGGGAGGCCATATGAGATAGGAATAACCACTTCAGATGGCACTAGATTTGCCTCTAGCGTAGAGGCTGCTACACTTGCTCCAGAACCAGATACTGAACAGTTACTCTACTTTGCACTGCTTGGAATATACGTTGGTGTTATACCAGTTGCACTAGGCCTGCTTTGGTTCCCCTCTATGCAAAGGGTTAGAGAACACTGGAATGAGTTCTTCCTTAGCATTACTGCTGGGCTCCTTGTATTTCTTGCTATAGATGCTATAGTAGAAGCGTTTGAGATAGTTGATAGATTTGTAGTTATGAATGGCAAAGTGTTGATACCTATGATCATGGTATCTGCATTTCTATTCCTACTACTAACAGTTAACAAGGCTAGCGATAGCAGTCATAATAACAGATCTTCAACTCTCAAACATCCAGATGATGTAATGACTAACACTAATATTAATAATAGTGATGATGTAACCACTGATGGTAGTAGCAATGCACTACACATAGCATACATGATAGCAGTTGGTATAGGTCTGCATAACCTAGGTGAAGGGTTAGCGATAGGTGCTGCGTTAGCGGTTGGAGCAATAGCACTATCCAAGTTCCTTATAATTGGATTTACAATACACAATACTACAGAGGGGTTTGCAATAGCATCCCCTCTGGTTAGATCTAAAGCAAAGATAACACACTTTGCAATGCTAGGCATGATAGCAGGTATACCAACTATAGTTGGAACATGGATAGGTGGTTTCGTAAATATACCTATTGTATCTGTAGCATTACTTGCAGTAGGTGCTGGTGCAATACTACAAGTAGTATATGCCATCTT
Source organism: archaeon HR04 (assembly GCA_002898655.1). Taxonomy (GTDB): domain Archaea; phylum Thermoproteota; class Nitrososphaeria; order Nitrososphaerales; family Nitrosocaldaceae; genus Nitrosocaldus. The sequence continues at coordinate 12,578 of BEHG01000006.1, read as the reverse complement.
TGGATTGATGAGAAGTAGTAGTAGGAGTATAGCTATATTATCAAAACATAACATCGCTGGATTGGTTATAGGTATGCTGATCATGTACTTAACAGCTTTGCTTGTATAAGTTTGCTTGATAATAATAACATGATGATTTGTTCTATCTCCATGAGTTGTTATATATAACCATACAATGGATCTGCACTCCTCCTTATCCTTGCTATCTCATCTAGAAGCATCTGCTCCTCTTGCGTAAGTTTATGCTTGAACCTCTCATTGAGCAACTTGAGATGCTGTGTAGATGGTAGTGTGTAGAGTAATTCTCCCTCCTTTATCTGTCTCCCTACTACTGGTTCGTTCATAGATACTGCAACCTGCATACCCTTCCTAGCCTCATCTATGCTCTTACCCTTATCCTGTATCTGATGTATTGTTCCTACCTCACTACCCTCAGAGTTGATAACAGGGCTCTTCTGCCTCAACCTCCCCTCTATTATCTCTACTCCAAACACAGCAGGATTGCTCCTCCTGAATACAAAACCCTTGAGTACCATGAACTTACATGGCATGGTTAGTGAGGCAAATATAGTACTCTCTTCCCTCTCCCTCTCCTGCTCAACCCACTGCCTGTAAGACTCTACAAGGTTGTAGATCACCTTATCTGTGAATATCTTCACATTATGTGCATCAGCCTCTTCCTGAGCATCCTGTAGAACCTTAACATTGAATGCTAGAACAACTCCTAAGTAGCGGTCCTTCTCCCTTACAGTTGATGCCTCTACCACATCCCTCTTTGTAACATGCCCTATATCTGCCATCCTTATTGGTATGCTTGAACGCTTGAGCATCTCAGTTATAGCCTCAAGTGAGCCTAGGGTGTCGCACTTGAGCACTACACCCATCCTATCAGTACTTATAACAAGGCCTCTAACCTCACCCTCCAACATCTGCCTCAACCTCTCTATATCAACACCTTTGCCTATAACATAGAATGGTGATCCTGCAAGAACGCCATCGAGGTCTGGCGATGCTACCTTCACTCCTGCTGCTGCATGCACCTCTTGAGTCCTAATGAACCTATCCCTAGGATCCCTCATCTCATCTAGGGGCTTTGGTAGCAAGAGTGCCTTGACTCTAGCAGTAACTATGCTATCCCTCTTTGCAAGCATGATCTCATCCCCTTCCCTTAGCATGCCATCAAGCAGTATTATATTTGCAGTCATCCCTAGACCAGTCTCCTCCTTTACCTCAAGTACTATACCTCTTCCATGCTCACCTACCTCTAGCCTCTTGAGCATGTACTGCTGTGTCAGACCTACAAGCACTGCAAGAAGTTCTGCGATCCCTTCCCCAGTCCTTGCACTGACTGGCACTATTGCTATCTCCCTTGTGAAGTCCTTAACCCTGTAGAATGCCTCTGCCCTGAACCCTAACCTTGATAATGCTCCTACTACTGAGTATATCTTGGCATCCAACTCATCCATAACTGATTTATTCTGCTTCTTGAGCGACTCCAGCACCATACTACTTGAACCACTCCTCCAACCATGGAGCATATCAAGCTTGTTCAATGCTATAACGAATGGTACCTTCCTGCTCTTGAGTATCTCTATGCTCTCATATGTTTGTGCTTCTAGACCCTTGTTTATATCTACTACAAGTATTGCTATGTCTGCTGCAGAGCCTCCCCTCATCCTTAGGTTTGCAAAGACCTCATGCCCTGGGGTATCTATGACGAGTAGGCCTGGGACCCTTACATCTGCACCAAATCTAGTGAAGAGTGGACCACAGATCTCCCTTATCGTCTCCAATGGAAAGAAACTTGCACCAATATGCTGTGTTATCCCTCCAGCCTCTCTAGCCTGTACTGCAGTGCCTCTTATCCTATCGAGTAGGGATGTCTTGCCAGAGTCAACATGTCCTAACACAACAACCACTGGCTGTCTTATAGGCAAGTATGCTCACTTGTAAGGTAATCTACTTCCTATCATTAAATATTACCTTAGCCTCCCTCTCAAAGCTCTCAATAGAGTCACTAGCATGTATTGCATTCTCTGTTATGCTTGAACCATAGAGCCTCCTTATAGTACCCTCCTCTGCCTTGCTTGGATTGGTTGCACCTATTATCTTCCTAACCTTTGCTATAGCATCCATATCACCATCACCACCGCCACAACAACAACTGCTCTCATCCTCAAGTATAGCTGCAACTACAGAGCCTGAGGTTATGAACTGAACAAGTTCGTTGAAGAATGGCTTATCCCTATGCACTGAATAGAACTCCTCAGCATCTTCCTTGCTTAACCTTAGCATACGTAACTCCCTTATCCTGAAACCCTCGTCCTCAAACCTCTTGAGTATAGAGCCTATGACATTCTTCCTTACAGCATCTGGCTTTATTACTATTAGCGTCTTATCGCTTTTACCTGCTTGCATATTACACACCTCTCTTATCTTCTCTACCTATCTATCTACCTATCTACCTACTTACCTTTATCCCGCCCTTCACATACCTCCTAGTCCACTTTAACTTTCTTGCATCCCTTTTAAGCATAAGCATATTCTTCCAGCACTTACTTGAGCAGAAGTAGAGCATACTACCATCATTTCTAACAAGTATCCTACCCTCTCCAAACCTTATAGTATTACCACAGAAACTGCATGACTTGCTTGATAGACTAACACTCATCGCACACACCTACCTACTCATCATCCACCATATCATCATAAGATGCCTATTTATCACTGTATCTTCCTAGCCTCCCTCTCAGTCTCTCTGAGCATGAGTATATCTCCAAGTCTAACCAGCCCTTTCACATTTCTTGCTATTATCCTACCCTTATCTCTACCCTCGAGTATCCTTACCCTAACCTGTGTTATCTCTCCTGCTATACCTGTTCTACCAACTACCTGTATAACCTCAGCAGGTGTAAGCTTCTCCTCCTCTCTACTCATACACTCTCCCTCTCTACACCTCTCTCTATCCTATCTATCTATCTACCTACCTCTTCATACTCCTCACAGTATTGATTATCTGCTCCAAAGCCTGTCTAGCATCGCCAGCATCTGTTATGCATGCTGCTGCTGCCTGCACATCTATACCAAGTGCCTCACCCAACTGCTTCTTGCTTGGAACATACACATATGGTACGTTCCTCTCCTCACATAGTATAGGTAGATGAGCAACCACCTCTGGAGGTTCAACATCCTCTGCAATTATAACCAGTTTTGCATTTCCTCTCTCAATTGCCTTTGTCGTCTCATTCGTACCTCTCCTTACATTACCTGTCTGCCTTGCTATCCTCACAGCCTCATATATCAGGTTCACCATCTCCCTTGGTATCTCAAACTTCACATAGTATGGCTTACTCATACATATCACCCATCGGGATCATCATGATAGCATTGATGGAGCCTTTTAAAAATGTTGTTATATCTAATCAAAAGTACCCCATTATCATACATGAGAATCTTGGCAGTGACTTAAATTACTACTCCTCCCTATCTAGATTGGTGTATATGGTTAGTAATATTGCTATAGGCAACTGGTCAAGTAGGTTCATGGTAGCAGCAATAATACAGGGTCTGCTAGTTACCATATTAACACTCTCTATCGTTATTGGTCAGATGTATGTAAAGCCTGAGGTATCTAGGGTTATAGCATTTGGTAGTGCTGGTATGTGGTTCACAATGGGCTACATAATGTATGTTGTTGTTGGTGTTATAGGAGTAGCGGTATCAGCACTCTTCTACCATTACCTTGAGCATACCCTTACTGCAGTGTATAGGGGCATTGCAGGATACCTTGCATGGATGCACCTCATCATGATGAATGTTGGTATAACAGGAGCAACTTGGTTGATGATGTATGGAGGTTATGAGGCTGCAAAGGTCATGCTGCCTGTGAACGTTGGAGGGTTAGGATTGACAGCAGCAGAGGCGCATGAAGTACTTGCGCCATTGGTCATACCTATAGCAGCGTTCATAATTGTACTCGCTGCAGGAGTTGTGCTAGGAGGAATTGGTTTCGTGGTAACGTATAGGAATTCCATGAGGACTATGAGGGTAGCAAAGGGTTGATGGAGGAATTATTCTTTTATGATAATATCACCCATTCTTATTATTATTTAACCTAATAGAGATCTTATCTTCTCTACATACACATCAACCATCTGCTTAAGCCTCTGCTCACTACTAGACTCAGCGTAGAAGCGCATTATAGGCTCAGTACCACTCTGCCTAACCATTATCCATGACTCATCATCAACCCATACCTTGATACCGTCTATGGTCTCTACCCTTGATGATGTGCCCTTCAGAGCATCTATTATGCTTGATGACTGCTCCCTTGTGCATGGGAACTTGGTCTTGTACTGGTAGAACCTCTTATATCTACCTATTAGGGATGATAATGGCTCATCCATTAGAGCAAGTGCTTCAAGCATGAGTGCTGTGCTCATAGCCCCATCCCTTACAGGTATATGCCTTGCATACATGAACCCACCATTCTCCTCAAGACCTACAAGGGCTGATGCTCTAACCATCTCTCTAGATACCTCAACGCTCCCAACCTTTGTCTTTATAACCTTGGCATTATACCTTGCTGCAACCATATCTATAAGTATAGATGAGTTAACTGGTGTGACTACCTTCACCTTACCTCTCTGCTCTTCCCCTTCCTTTGCAAGTACATGCTCAACCAGCAGTGCACCACTCCTATCCCCAGTGTATATATTGCCTTTTTCATCACAGAATATGCTCCTATCACCATCACCATCATATGCTATACCTAGATCTGCACCATTAGCCTTTACACTTGAAGCAAGTTCTCCAAGGTTATCGATGGTAGGCTCAGACCCTCTCCCTGGGAATGAGCCATCTATCCTCTCATTCAAGGTTACAACCTTGCAGCCTAGAGAGTTGAGTAGCCTAGGTACAGCAACGGCTTGCGCACCATTCCCTAAATCAACTACAACCTTCATACCCTTGCTCCTTATCCTATCAACATCTACAAGCGATCTTATACCTTGAAGGTAGAGATCGACAGCATCACCTAACCTCTCATCCCTACCTATACCCTTACTCTGCATGAACCTCCCTTCAAAGTATATATCCTCTATCTTCAACTCATCCTCTCTAGGAACCTCAACCCCATCACTAGCCATCACCTTTATACCATTGTACTCTGGAGGGTTATGGGATGCTGTTATCATTATCCCTCCCCTATATCCAAGCCTCTTGGTGCAGTATTGGAGGCATGGTGTAGGCACTAACCCAGCATCATCTACATCTATACCCATTGCATTTAGCCCAGCCTTTACAACACTAGCAATCAATGGGCTAGAGTGCCTTCCATCATAGGCAAGTAGCAATGGACCTTCCCTGTAGTATGTTGCCAACGCATAAGAGAGCCTTAACGCTAGATCTAGTGTAAGGTCCTTACCAAATACACCTCTAACCCCATTTGTACCAAATAACCTTGCCATACGATCTGCTCATCCAACGATCATAAATATTTTTGCTATAGATACAGTTAACTTGCCTAACTGTTATATAATTGAACACATCAACCAATCAATCTCTATAGCATGCCTATACCCATAATTTATCTATCAGCACCAATTGCTTGTACAGTGCTGTAATGCTTCTCAACATTTATTGAAGTAGAGGAGCGTCGTCTCTCTTCCAATACTAACATGCTAGTATGAGAGCAGAATGGTATAGTACTGTTAACATCAGAGTATCTGCTAGCCTTCTAACTGATTAGTATGTTGCATGTGAATCACATGCTTCAGATTAAGCAGGTAACAAACTCTTTATATAATTGGTTGGTTTGAATGAGTAACCGTATGATAAAGGATAAGATTGCAGTGGTGACCGGTGCAAGTAGGGGTATAGGGGAGGCAACTGCTAGGGTATTTGCAAAGAATGGGGCAAAGGTTGCCATGCTTGCTAGGGACTTTGAGAGACTTAGGAGTGTAGCATCCAGCATAGATGGTGATACGCTACCCATAAAGGCTGATGTAACCGATGAGAAGGATGTTCAGGCAGCAGTGAATACTGTACTGAAGAAGTATGATAGGATAGATGTGCTTGTGAATAACGTTGGTTACATAAACGATCCAACACCATTCCATATGATGCACGATGAGGATTGGGATATGCTCATAAACATAAACCTCATCAGTACGTTAAGGATGACTAGGGCAGTGCTTCCAATCATGATTAACCAGAAGAATGGCTGTATAATAAACATCTCTAGCGTTGCTGGGATAAAGGCGTATAGAATACCTCTCTCAGTATACAATGCAGTGAAGGCAGGGATAATAATGTTTACAAAGAGCATTGCTTTAGAGTATGCTAAGTACAACATAAGGTGCAACTGTATATGCCCTGGTACGGTTAGGAGCAAGTTCCTAGAACCTTACCTTGAGGATGCAGAGGCTAGGGAGGAGTTAAGTAAGTTACAGCCATTAGGTAGCATAGGTGAACCTGAGGATGTTGCAAATGCAATACTGTATCTTGCATCTGATAGTGCAAGATGGGTAACTGGAACCATGCTCATAGTTGATGGTGGGTTAAGTATAGCATAAGGATTTGTTGTATTGATGTTGATAGAATTATTTTGATGTATGTAAGATCATTATCAGATTGTATTGTAAGTTGTGTAGTATATACACTGCTATATGTGCATACAGCATCTAGCACATCAAGCATTCATTTACATCTAACTTTATAAGATAATGGCAAATAAGCATAAACAAAAATACCTCTCAAGTAGAAGATTCAACGCTGCGGGGGTTGCCTAGCCTGGTCAAAGGCGCGAGGCTTAGAACCTCGTCCCGTAGGGGTTCGTGGGTTCAAATCCCACCCCCCGCACCTGCACCATTGATTAAGTGCAGGGTTTGGAAAAGGTTATTTAACCTACGTTAGTAGTAAGGCGCATGAACCTCAAGGCTATGATAATGGAGTTCCCAGACTTTCCAAAGAAGGGTGTACTCTTTAGGGATATAAGCCCATTGTTGAAGAGCGCTGCTACTATGAACTACATAGTAGAGATGTTCTATGAACACTTTAAGCATAAGAAGATCAACACTATAGCAGGAATAGAGTCTAGAGGGTTCATAGTTGCAACTGCTCTAGCAATGAGGTTTGGTTGCGGCATGGTTATGATAAGGAAGCAGGGTAAACTACCAGGAAGGACTAGGAGTATAGACTACACTATAGAGTATGGCAAGGCAACTATGGAGATACAGGAGGATGCTATATCCCCTGGGGATAGAGTGCTTATAGCAGATGATCTAATAGCAACTGGAGGTACTGCTGTTGCTGCTGCAAGGCTTGTAGAAGGCTTGGGTGCAGAGGTTGCTGGATTTGCATTCATAGTAGAGTTGGCAAGGTTGAGGGGTAGAGAGCTGCTCAAAGGTTACGATATATGCTCATTGGTGGTGTATGATGAGTAGTAGTAGCAGTATTAAGGATGCACATGCTGAGGTAGCAATCATTGGAGGCACTGGTGTCTATGATGTTGAGATGCTTGAGGATGCTAGAGAGGTTAAGGTTTATACCCCATATGGCGATACATCAGACCTAATCACTGTAGGCAAGTACTCAGGCAAGAGCGTAGCCTTCCTCCCTAGGCATGGCAGAGAGCATAGGATACCCCCTCATAGAATACCTGCTAGAGCAAACATATGGGCACTGAAGCATCTAGGTGTGAAGAGGATAATTGCCCCAGCAGCAGTTGGGAGTCTGAGGGATGATGTAAGGCCTGGGGATATAGTTATAGCAGATCAGTTCATAGACTTTACAAAGAGGAGGGAGTACACATTCTACGATGGTGGAGAGGTATGCCATGTCTCTCTAGCAGATCCATTCTGCCCTGAACTTAGGAGTATAGTAATAGGGGAGTGCAAGAACCTAAACCTAAAAGTTCATGAGCAAGGCACCTATGTATGCATTGAAGGACCTAGGTACTCAACTAGAGCAGAGTCAAGATTCTTCAGGGATATGATGAAGGCAGATATAATAGGGATGACGTTAGTGCCTGAATGTATCCTTGCTAGAGAGATGGAGATATGCTATGTTAGCATAGCAACTGTAACAGATTATGATGTATGGGCTGAGAAGCCAGTAAGTACACAGGAGGTTATAGAGACGTTGAGGAAGAACTCTTCAAATGTGAAGAGACTGCTAAGAGAGGTTATACCTAAGATACCAGATGAGAGGAACTGTGCATGCAAAGATGCTCTAGAGGATGCAAAGATCTGAATCATCAACTATTGCTATTTTGATGTTACAACATTCTGCAGTTGCTGATATGCCAACTCCTCTCCTTGTCTTATAAGATCTTTGATTGTTCGCCTTGAAAAGTCTGCATTCTTGAGAAGGTAAGGTGTATCCAGCTCCCTTCTACTTATCTTGTATACTGCTAATATCTCAGCACCATGATTCTCTATTAGATCTTTATATATCTCCTTTATACTAGGAGGAATGTCATTACTATCTCTATCCCTTTCCATCTTGCTGTACAACTCCATATCTATAAAGCAATATTGCCAATGGTAATAATGCTGTAGCATAGACAGATAGCCTCACTTATCCACCATACTATCATCCATGATGCTATTGCTAATACTATCTTAAGCTAGTAGGTGTTGGGCTAAAAGAATGAGAAGGAATAACAGTGGACCAACTATTCTGCCTATTATTTTTATACTCATCGCCTCGAGTAAAGGCTAGAAGCTATAAAATATATCTATGCTAGTTACTGGATTACTCTTTCTTCTCATGCACCTCTATCGTTATATCTCCTTCAACAATCTTCACCTGCACTGCAACCAATACATGCTCTGGATCATAACCCATCCTCTTCAGCATCGCTTCTGCTCTCTTGCTTATCTTAACGTGTATGTTATGGCCTCCTATCCTCCCAAATGCTATGCCTTGAAACCTTATCTTAGCACCATCAAGTGTGAAGTAGCCATTCAACCTACTTGTTATATCACTTGCATCTACACTTGTAACATAAACCTTAAGATCATCATATCTATCATACCCCTCCCTATCATCTGTTACTCTCCCATCCCTTCTTCTCTCATTACTGATATTAACACTATTATTGTTATCATCATAAGCAACATTCATTCAAGCTCAACCTCCTTATTTATAAGATCGTTTATAGCAAAGAGTTTATGATCACCATCTATCTTGAAATCCCTTACTTGTAACTTCACCTTACCGTCTATACACTCATGCTCTATTGTTGAAGAGCCACTATTATTCACCTTCACCAATGCCCATTCTGATCTCAACTTGCATGTTAAGAGGAACCATGACTCATCATCACTTATACTTGGCATCCCTATCTCTGATGATATGTCTAGTATGCCTAGCCTCTTCTCCTCAGCGAATAATCTCTTGCACTTTACACATCTCCACACATCTATTGCCCCAATTATCCTGTTCCTATGCTTTATGTTAACCACACCATAGTATACATTGCTATGCATACATTGAGCATTCATCATAATGATCACCTCCTTGCATCATCATACATCCTCTCAAGTATGCTTGCTATACCATCTATCCTCTCATTCCTCTTAACCTCTCTATTCATCCTTAAGCATAGCATCCTGTACATGTTTGTTACTGCAAATCTAGGGTTAAGTGCCTCATACCTCCCATCGATCTCTATGCATGCTCCATCCCTCAAAAGGTTGGATAGTGCATCCTTGACCTTGCTAATATCAATCTTCAACTCATCTGCAATCTCCCTAGCATTAAGCATACCCTTCCTTATGAGCAGCATATATACCTTGATCACATCCATGCTAACCATCAACTCCCTAGCCATATCATTCTCTACCTGCTCCATAGATACCATATCCATTCATCCATCCATCCTCCAACCAACCATACATACATACATATCTAACCACCAATGTTTACATGGTTTGGATTATAAAGGTTAACCTAAGAAAGAGCAAATGAATAAAGCAGGAATATGTAGAGTATATGCATGCGCATACTCATATGCATGAGTGGAGGTTCTGGCGTAATATATGGGATAAGGCTGCTTGAGGCATTGAAGGCTCTTAACGTTGAGACCCATCTTATAATCAGTAGATGGGCTGAGGAGTGCATAAGGCTTGAGACAGATCTCAGTGTTGAGAAGGTTAAGGCTCTAGCAGATCACACATACAGCAATGAGGATCTAGCAGCAAAACCATCGAGTGGATCATTCAAGCTTGATGGTACTGTAATCATACCATGCAGCATGAAGACTCTAGCAAGTATAGCACTAGGCTTGGATGATACCCTTATAGCAAGGGCAGCCATGGTAGCAATGAAGGAGTCTAGAAGGTTAGTGCTAGTGCCTAGAGAGACCCCTCTTACAGCAGTGCATATTGAGCATATGCTCAAACTTGCTAGGATAGGAGTAATAATACTCCCTGCCATGCCTGGGTTCTACCATAGACCAAAGAGCATAGATGATCTGATAAACCATATAGTAGGGAAGGTACTGGACCAGTTTGGGATAGAGCATAACCTCTTCAAGAGATGGGAAGGTAGATAGATAGATAGGTAGGTAGATGGATCGATTATTGATGATAGATGGATGAGATTATTTATTCTTTGGCAAGTCTCTTTGCTATCTTGAATGCAAACCCCATGGCTATAAGGTATACCACTATACTAACTATAACTGCTGTAAGCGTGTTGCTAGTAACCCTCCATGTTAGCACGAACGATGCTACAGCAGGTATACCCATCACCAATGCAACTATGGTACCCTTTGCATATATCCCGAACCTTGAAATCTTGCCCATATAGGCTGATTATGGAGAGGGGATATATAACATCATGCTAGATGTGCATGTTAGAACTATTGATTCTATCACAAAGATTGGGTAGAGAGCATATCTTCGATCTTATATCTATAAATCATGTATGCTAATATGGACAATTCTTATAAATTATATGAGCGTGCACAAGATATTTATTAGATCCTCCCGAATAAAAAGGTGATGGATGATCAAAAGATAACAGTATACTCGCCTATGGTTGTGATTATAATTATAATAACAACAATAATAATATCCATACCAGTTGTATATGGTGAGGAGAAGATAGTACTTATACCTGAACGGGCTAGCGATCCATCATTCGACCCTCAGTTCCCTAGACCTATAGAATGGTATATACCATCAAATCTCAAGATCAGGGCTGGGGATACAGTAACATGGGTTAACAACGATACGGTGCAACACACAATTACAAGTGGGAAGGGTGTTAGTAGGTATGAAGGTGTTACTGGCAGGTTAGGTGCACCAGATGGGATATTCGATAGTGGTTTGATAGGTAGAGGGGAGAGTTGGTCATACAAGTTTGAGAAGCCTGGTAGATTCGCATACTTTTGTGCAGTGCATCCATGGATGATCGGGGTTGTGATCGTTGAGCAACCAATCCCTGATTATCCTCACGATGCTAATGGCAACAGGGTTACCTTCCCTATAATGACTGTAACACCTGACAGGAGGTACCATGTTGGTATAACATGGGTACCATCTATTATAACTACAGGAGAGAGGATAGCGTTCATAAATGACTTCTTCGATATAAGTGGTACTATAAAGCAGCATCTCCTCAACTACTATTTTGTCATCTACCAGAATGGAAGAGAGATATACAGATCCCTTGGCTACTCTGAGAGGGGTAGCGATATCAAATACTATGTATTCTCTGAACCTGGACCAATAATTATAAGATTTGAAGAGATAGGAGGCAATCCTGATAACAATGTTGAGTTTAACACGATAGTCTATGGCGAGGTATATGAAGTTAGTGATATAGATAGGGCTCTCATCTCATCAGCAAAGATGGATACCATGATCATACATACTATAACATATGTTGGTATGACTGGTCTAGTTGTTGGTGCAGGGATTATATTATGGTGGTTTAGAAGAAAGTCGTAGCGATACCCTGGGAGGGTGTATTGATGGTAATAAGCGCTCTTCCATGAACAGATGATCATGGCATATGTTCTCTTCAAACATGTATCAAGTAAAAGATTTTTATATATAATAAGGTAAGTTCAATACATGCATAGATTATCAAAGTACAGACCCCCAGCATATGATAAGAATGCTGGGTTCATAATAGTAATGCTAGCATTGCTCTTCTTTGGTGCTATGTACGCAATACTTACCAGGGTAGATAATGGATATGCTGGGTTCATAATGCTCATGGCAGCATCTGGGTTCATAGTATACTGGACCATGCACCTTAGGAGGATATTCAAGGTGGAGGAGGTTAAACCTGTAATGCATAAGATGGAGCAGCATAAGGACTGGGTGTACGATCTCATCAAGGGAGAGAGTGAGATAATATTCGTTGCTGAGGTTCCAGGACCTGAGGAGGAGGTTAATGCTAGGCTTGTTAATGGTATACTCTACATAAACGGAGGGCAGAACTTCACCAAATCTATACCGTTGGATGTGAGCGAGGATATGGGGATAGCTGAGTTCAGGTACAGGAATGGTATACTGACTCTTAAGATAAAGAAGTTGATGTGATCGATTTATTGATCA
>BEHG01000005.1 GCA_002898655.1 archaeon HR04 | reverse complement strand
ATATCATAGTAGTTGAGGTTCCTAGCCTTGCTATCTGCTATTACTAGGCTATTATACATCAGATCAAGACCATATACCCTAGAGACCTTGCCTCTCAATGCAAGTGTTAATATGCCTGTACCACATGCAAGATCCAATGCAGTATAATCCCCTTCTGGAATAAACCTTAGCATAACGCTCTTCCATACAGCATCCTGCCCAAATGTGGTTAACCTAACAACTCTATCATACGTGCTAGATGTATGCTTAAAGAATCTTATAGCAGTCTCATGTCCAGCATGCATATCTATTATGCTATACCGATGATAAATAAAGGTATTAGGAAGATGCAGTTACCCTACTTTATATTTATTGCTAGTGTCCATCCTTGCTAGTGTTGCACCATTCCTTCTACTCATACCCTCACTACTTTTGCTCATCATCTTAGCATCTGATACCTTCTTAACTGATCCTACATCATTACCATGGATCTCTACACTGAACCTTGCAACATCTAGCCAGTTGTTATACTCCTTTACTGTTATCTTCTTGCTCATAGCTATTCCAGTTACTGGAGGTGAGGAATGTGAGTAGAATGCAAACTCGTGTAGTGATAGAGAGAGCATCTCATCCCTGCTCAAAGGAAGGAGTGACTTGAGCAGTGTAACTGTTGCTATATCACATTTGAAGCATATTATTGTTCTACATAGCGCTGGTATCTCCTTCGCTATATCATCTGGGAGTGAGTTGATGCTCTGCGTTGCTATAGTAACCTTTACATTGAACTTTCTCAACGTATTTAATACCTCTCTTATTGCAAATGATGGGAAGAGATGAGCCTCATCTATGAAGAGGTTGAATGGAGTTGGTGGAGATGATATAGAATGCCTTGAATGCCTCTTCGCTTCAACATATACAAGGTGTATCAGTAGTGAGCCTAAGAATGCAACTATATCATCAGATGTTATATCTGCAAGATCAACAACTATAAACTTACCTTCTCTCATCATCTGCCCTATATCAATACCTAATCTTGAGTTTAGTATAAACATGGCTAGAGGGGTTGATAGTATCTTATCGAGTTTGTTGTATACAACCCCAACAGCCTCCTTCTTGTAGTTCTTCTCAAATATCTCATACCAGAAGTGTAATGCATCTAGATCTGTAACATTCCTAAGTATAGATTCTCGAAACTCCTGATTTATTATGAATGATCTTAGATCTTTGAGTGTTATCTCTTTACCAACATCTAGGAGCAGGTTCAGTGCGTTCCTAAGTATAGTCTCAAGCCTATCGCCCCAGGAGTCAGAGTAGAGGTTCTTAAGTACATTAAGGAATGACATAACAACAACATGTTTATCCTCCTCATCTCTACACTCTAAAGGGTTTACGCTGATTACCCTCTTGAACCAGATTGCAGTTGCAGGGTTTATGTATACTGTGTTACTCCAAAGTTCTCTAGGTATCATCATCAAAACCTCTCTAGCAAGTGTACCATGGGCATCTATTAGCATGAATCCATGTCTGCGCTTTATGCATTGCAAGATCAACAACTTCATAGTCTCAGACTTCCCTGCTCCGCTCTCTCCAAATATTGCAGTGTGTATCCTATCTCTGCTTAATATTCCATATGCTCTCCCATCATCGCTAAATCCTAGTATATCTATCTCATCATTGCTGATCATTATAACATCTATAGGGTATCAGCATCTACCACAAGCCCAGTTGTAAACGTCCTCCTATCTGTTGTAGCAAGTCTCAAGGTAGATGCATCCTTTGGCAATGCAACTATGCTTGCAAGTTCTACATCACTCAATATACACTTCTTTAGCACTCTTGCATGTTCAACTATGCTAGATAGATCTGAGAGATGATCCTCTGCCCTCTTATTGCTATATGCTACAAGCCCATAGGGCAATGTACCCTCTAGCATATCTAGAGTTCTAACATCCTCTGCGCCCAGTGCTAGCACTGTATGGAAGTGTTTTAACCTCATCTTCCATCTAGCCCTCTCAACAAGGCTCTCAGTGAGTGGGGATAACCTCCTCACCCTCTCACCATTTGATGTAAACAGGCTCTTCAATGCTTTTACAAGTGAATGTTCATAACCTTCCTTTCTCATTATCCACTTGCTTATGGAGTATGCCTCATCCTTGTACTTTGCATAACATGCAAGTATACATTCTACTCCACCTTTACTATCACTATTACCAATATTGTCAATCTCCTCCAGCATGGTGTAGATTATGCTTGGTCTAACCTTCTCCACTATGGGTAATGCATTATGTAACCTCATCTTATAATAGCGAGTAAGACTGTATCGTAGAGATGGGTTCCATTCTAGCCTCTCAAGTCTAGCATTTTGGATACCTGAAAAATGCATTGCGTTGATATCATCTGTCCTAACGAGTATCCTAGTAATACCATTCTTACGTATAATGAATACTGCAAACTCATCAACCCTGTAGAGTAGGTTAAGCATCTCTTCCTCCCCATCCTTGAAGTTTGGATACAGCCTCAACTCATACCACTTCATCGTCATCATCTTGCTCTCCATCAATGAATATGGTATTTTTAAATATGCTATTGATATGTGATGCTAGGAGAACTAACAGAAGAGGAGAGGGTAAGATGGTTAAGGATAGTGATAAGTGCGGTTATAGCAGGGCTAATAATCTTTGCTGCACCAGAGATAACTGCATGGATAACAGGGATAAGCATAGATAATCCACAAGGCAATATACCAAGAACCCTTATAGAGAAGGTTGGCATGATCTTCATGCTGACAAGGTACTTTGGAGGAGCAATAGTGACCATAGGAGTTATAGCTGGGGTGATCAAGCTCTGATACCCATAAGGAAGATCGATGCTATAGCAATAGCACTTCTGCTTGTATACTTTGCTGTACTACCAAAGATAGAGCAGCCATTCATCACAACCTTCTTTATTTTCTGGATCACTGCATATACTCTTGATGCAGCAAGCACAGTACTAAGCAGGAATATAGCGTATGAGACCAACAGGATCTTTGCATTGTTTGCTAGAATTCTAGGTCCACTTCCAGCACTAGCAGCACATTTTGCCATAGAGGTTCTGTTCATAACGTTCTTACCATTCGTATTCCTTAGGATGCTAAGTGTTGAGGCTAGTGCATTCATAGCCATGGTTACAGGGATGCTACATGCTTATGCTGCAATCTCTAACATCATGTTCAGACCATCGTCATCATCAACAACATCAACAACAAATAAATCCATTTATTTTGGATCTTATCGTTTACATGTATTATATATCTAGCAAGTATTATAGGTGATGGTTGAGGTACTCTGGTTTGAGGATATAGAGCCATTGAAGCAACCTGTATTTGACTTCCCACTTCTAGGAAGGATAAGCATGAAGCAGATGGGTATAGTAGGATCAGCATCTATCATAGCATTAGCAAGTAAAGATATTCTTATAGCAATAGCATCATTAACTATAGCACTATTCATTGCTATGACTAGATATAGAGCAGTAAGTATGGATGAACTTATCTACTCGCTCATCCTTTATGGAATGAAGCATAAGGTTAAACCATCGATAGGAATGATCTTCAGATATGTTAAGAAACTGTTACTCAATAATGGTTATAGTAAGATGATACTTACAAGAATGGTTAATAGGATTTACAATGAGATAGGATGTAGATTGGATAAGAAGTATGCTTATAGTAGTAATGGTAGAGGTGTGAGATGTTATGAAGATAACATAATAATATTGAATTCTAATACTGTAAGATTGAGACTAAGGCTCCTTACCAAAGACGGTAGAGCAATAGCAAATAGATTAGCAAGGATATATGTGGATGATGATCTACTTACCAACATAACATCTGACAACAATGGTGAGTTAGATGTTATATTATCTCTAACATCTACAAAGAATAGTAACCTTAGAGTGTATGTTGATGGTTATAGTAAACCCTTACTTGAGAAAGTAGTAACTGTAGTTTCTGCATAGCAGATGGTTGTGACCATATATGGTGTTTGGGCTTAGTGCTGGGCTATTAACAGTTATAGCAGTATTTGCTGTTATAGCGTTGATAGCATTAAGTATTGGCATAGTTAACACAATAGGTAATACATTCACTGATATAGCATTAACTCTACCAAAATTCAATTATGATTATAATGATGATGAAAGCAATCTAACAATGTATACGTTCTTCAGGGACTCCTCACTCTACATCATTGCAATAGTACTCATCCTTGCAGGGATATCCTTGGTATTTGAGAACCTTACAATACTTCCAAGGCATACAGCATACTCTATGATATCTAGAAGTGCTATACTCATAATAATGCTCTTTGCTTTCCCACTATTCTGGGACCCAATTGCATATAGTATAGAAGAGTTCAGTCTATACATATTGAGTCAAGAGGATCCATCAAGGGCTGATGAGAAGATTAGATGGTTATGGGAGAATATATCAGCAATAGCTGCTCCAAGCATACCAGATCCTATGGACCTTCTAGATCCTGCCAAGTTATCTGAGCGTTTATTTGTTGATGTGTTCATGGGTGCATTCAAATCATTCATAGCGTTGATGCTCATGATGAGCCTCTACCTCATAGGTACAATAAGGCTTGTACTTACAGCAGTGCTCATAATAGGTTTACCTCTCATCTTGATGATATCGCTCATACCATTCCTGAAGAGGATAAGTGATATGCTGATCAACACACTCATAGGGTTGAGCATTGCCCCAATACTATCAAGCCTTACAGTTGCTGCTGGCTCAGCGTATGTTATGAGTGCTGATCTGGAGCCATTGCAGTTATGGATAGCAAGTGTTGCCATAGCATCACTTGCAGTATACTTTCCTGCACTCTTGGCTCCAGCTATTGGCTCATTAATCACAACTATAAGTGCATGGGTCACTGGGGCAGGAGTATCTGGCATACTCTTTGCAGGAGGTTCAATAGCAGGTGCTGCAAGGGGAGCAGTGTCAGGAATAAGCACAATAGCCTCTGGTCTAGAGTCTACACTTGGCAGGACCCCAACAGCGCTTGAACTTGCAAGGGCAGCGATGAGTACCCCAGCAGTAAAGACGATAGGGAAGAGTGCAGCAACAGGATTTGGTGCAGGTATGCTTGGAGGATTATTAGCATCTATAAGACCAGCAACAGAGGCTCTAAGCATACCAAGTATAAGTAGATTAACAGATAATGCTGTAAAGAGTACATTCATAGCAGCAAGTAATGAAGGTAAAGAGTATGGTATGGAGATGGTAAGGAACTTTGCTGGATCTCTTATAGAGGGTGCAATAGCATACTATGCTTCAATAAAGCCTAATGCATCTGTTGATGGTAGAGAAGTTAATAGATGGTTCTATACGGTGAAACGCTTGTATGAGGATGGGGATTACAATGCTCTAGCAAGGTTTGCAAATGAGTACTTTATGCTTCCAGATAACATACTTCATGGTAAAGAAGGGGTGTTTGGCAGGATGTTTGGAGAGTATATAATGCATATAGGCAAGGATAAGAGACCATTAACAAACCTCTACTACTGGCTTGAGCAGATAAGGGAGAGAGGAGGGATAAGCAGAGCTGCAGATCCTAGGCTATTGAAGGAGATTATAAGTAATAGGGATGCTAATAGGGAGAAGGTTGAGAGCATGTACAACATAAGATTGCCAAATCCAAACTTTGAGGTTATAGATCTAACTGTATGGGTTGATGATGTAAGGGATGATGCACATAAAGATGATAAGAATGGATAAAACAAATAAAGATAAACCTGTAACCTGGATTAATCATTAATCCTCCTTTTATTATGCCCCATTATATTATTGATGGATAGTAATAATGATAGAATAAGTGGATTGATACTCTACATATCTATAACCTTAACAACAATTGTGCTTTTATACTTTCATAATGTGCAAGTATATGCATCTAGCCCCTGTGAACTCTATGCAGAGATAAGGGTATCGCCATTATACTATAACGGCAGCATTAGGCAGAACCCTGATGGTACTTATTATGCTGGTGATGCATTTGTATACAGTGTATATCATGGTTATAACAATGCAGGTGAAGGGTCCTGCATAGACTACTCATACTGGCTTGAGGCTGATGATAGTGCTATGATTCATGGTTCAGGCACATCTGGCATAGTTGAGATAAAGGCAGATGCAAGTATAGGCATACATGCTATCATATTCAAGCAGAGGATAACCCATCAGATATGCATAATGGTGATGGAGGATAGTATATGCTTTAAGTTCAGATACTCAAAGAGTACAGTTCATACATATACAGTAGTGGATCCAATGCTTGAAGTGTATCTAAGCAAAGGTCAACTAATTGATGGCGATGGATTTGTAGCAATGAATAGAGATGGAACATACTATATTGGAGATCCAGTTGCAATAATTCATACATCTAACTACATATTCAAGAATGAGAGGAGAGGAACATTACATATAGTTGTGGAAAAGAGATATGACGATATTACTCTTGCATATGAATATAATTGTCTAATAAAACAATGCAGATATAACTTGGCATATGAGGAGTATACTTCAACCATAGACCTTACATATAATGATGGTATAACCATCTATAATACTAATAACTCTTCACCTACTACACATACTATAATATATGATGTGAAATTGATCAATATAGATAAGGTAATAGCAAAGAGAGATGTAAGTATAGATATCATGCTTGTAAGGTATAGACCAGTATATCATTATTATGCATATATCGTGCTCAATGATGATAAACCATGGTCATACAATAAGAGTATTGCTATTGCATTGCATTATCATGGTAGTATGGGTGATGATGGAAAAAGCATATATCCTTTAAGGAGAAGCAAGCTCAACCACTATGAGTACACTTTAAATGATGGTATAGAGGAAGGATATCTAAATGTTATCTATGCTAATGCTCATGGTTTTAACGCAAAAAGTAAGGCATTGATATTTGAGTATGAAGGTTATGGCAAGATAGTCTTCTCTCCAATAATCGATGATGAGTATAGACCAAAATCTATTCTAACATTAAACATGAAGATATACTCTGCAGATTTTGCTAGCTATGATATGCTAGAGGTTATTAAGGCTGATTACACTTATCCCTTGGTAAGGTTCTCAACACGGCTAGATATCTTTGTATATGGTTCTGATGGCAAGATAAGAGACTTGCCTATAAATGTTGATATGAAACCATTAAGTAACTATCTTCATGACTATATGAGGAGCAAGGTTATTCATGATAGTGCTCATGAAACATTTGCAGAGATGGTTATAGGGGATATGTATGCAAGAGATAATCATGCTAGTAGCATTGGTCATCTTAGCATGGTGATCAACTACACATCGCATTACATCCCTGAAGTCGTGCTCTCAAGATACAATATGTTAGATATGCCCTTACACGTAGCGCTTGATACATTAACACCATACAGGATAGAGATAACTGTTGGGGATGTTACAAGGGTTTATGATGAACCTACATTCTCTTTCTACACCAACTATATAATAATTGTAAATCTTGAGCAGGATAATAAGATAGAGGATATCATGCTCCAAGATAATATACTTGAATTCAAGTTAGATGAGAAGTTTGGAGATGTTTCAAGGATATATGTTAATGGAACTCTATATGATCCAAAAAGGTATTGTACTGATTCATGCATAATACCGTTCTATTCCAATTATGCTAAAGTAGAGATATACAATGAATGGGGGGGAAGGGCATATGCAGAGGTTAGTGAACAGCAAGTTAATGGGGCTAGATATACGTATGATATGAGCAATAATATACAGATGGCTTTGTTCGTATGTGTATTCATGGTAACATTATTCATTGCATATAGGATAATAGTTGCTAGAAGAGATAATAAGTAGCATCACAATGACTGATTGTTTGGATCTGTGGAGAATAATCTTAACTCCTTTTCTCCTGGAACTATCTGAAGCCTTATCCTATGCTCCCCAGTAAGGAGTAATGCCTCCCCCCTACCAAATGTTGTGATCATCTCCCTCTCCTTTTCTGATAACTGTAATGCTTCTGCTATCTTAATACTTGCAAGTTCATTATTCCTTAGTAGGATCTTTGTATCAGCATTATCTAGCAATGCCCTACCATACTCATTTGCTATAACGTCTTCAGGTCTTTGAGTTATAAATATGAATAGTACATTCAATTTCCTTCCAACTCTAGCTATAAGGTTAACGAACCTTGCAGCAGATGGTATGTTGAAGAGCATCCATCCCTCATCTATTATAATTATCTTCAGTATATTATTTGCATATGAGTTTATCTCATTCCATACTTTTGCCAATGATAACAATAGTAGCATTGATGTACTGCTTGATGTAGAGTTTGTTCCTTTAAGTGATAATATATTCCGTTTACCCATGACTATTCTACCTCTAAATATATTTGCATAGTTACTAACCACATCAACTAAATAACGTTTTGACTCCCTGCTTAACATCTCATATAATGAGAATATATCATTAACTTTACTTGCACTAGTTGCAATCTCTTTACTTACCAACAGTGGTGCCATTACAATATCAGATATAACATCAGATGCCGTGATTGGATCAAAGAGTTTTAATGGATCAAGGCCTAAACCCTTGCTATTTGCAACATCTATAAGGTCAAACCCTAGGTAATCTGCAACCTTAGCATATTCACCTTGGGGATCTATTATGAATGCATATGAATCAGGCATCTTCTCTAGGAGTCTGTTAAGCATGATCTTTGCTGTCATTGACTTGCCAGAGCCTGATGATGCAAGTACTATAACATTATAATTATTTCTTAGCGAGTAATCATAGATCACTGGTGCATCAGTATTAAGGTTAACACCAAGCATTATTCCATTTGGTACCTCAAGCATATCACTACTAACAAAGGGATAAAATATACTCATACTACCAAGTTCAACTACTATTGTATATTTAACATTGCCATTAAGTAGATCCAACTGCCTTCCAACCATAGGATCTACAGATGTGTATTGCCTCACCTCTCGCATGAATCTCTTGCTCTTTTCATTCAACTCTTTTATGCTAGATGCTTTAATGATTAGTATTATGCATACATTAAAGAGCCTTGTCTCATGCTTATCAAGTGCTTGAAGGGTCATCTCTGCGACTTCTGCCTTGTATGTCAATGATGAATACTTCATCGCTGCAGCCTTTATGAGACCTGTATATCTCTTCATCTTACTTAAGGCAATCTCATGCCTGAGAGGTATGATATCTATAATAGTTTCATCAGATAACCTTGCAATGCCATCTATCCATGCTATGTTTGCATTTGTAGGAAGTCTATAGAGTAGGAAGGACCTTGCGTATAAGGGCTTACCAGCATTAACTATTAAGTGATTAAATCTTTCAAGCAATTCTTTATGCCTTAGACTAGAAAGTAATGTTGCATCTATCACCATAGAGTATTCATAACCAAGAGAAGTTAGTATATGCTCGAGTGGTTCATTGCTAGAGAGGAATGTTCTCATAACTGGCAATGTTATATCCAACTCTCTTGTGTTTATGTGCAGATAATCCTTAATCATATGTATTGTAATCTTGTTCTCTAACCAATTCAATAGCGATAAGAATCTGTTTGTAACTATACTCTTCTGCTTCTCCTCTGACAATGAGAGAAGATCTGTGGGTCTTATCTCATATACATATCTCATAATGATTAACACTCCTAAGATGTTCATATAGTGCATAAATCTCATTGTGCCATTCTCTTAACATATAATATGTAGATGGTTCAAGCACAATCCCTTCCCTTCCATAGTATCTGCATAATCCTCTCTTGCATAGTATCTTAACCTGCTTCCAAGCATACTCATCATCATAACTGAGATAAGATAATAGTTTGATTATCTCATGCTTTATAACAGGAACTATCCATTCAAGTCTCTTATAGATAGATCTGTTATAGTTGTTATATAGTAATGCTAGTATAACAAGATGTACTGGTCTTATATTGAGCATGTAACATATAAGAAGCCATCTTCCATACTGTGTTAGTGAATACCTGCAAGGATAATTGGTACTAGAGCAGATTATATTATCTCTCTTTAACCTATTCATTATAACTGTAAGCTTATGCCCATCATTAAATAACTTGATAAGATCCTCCTTACTCTTACTATCACTGCCTATACATGTTATTACCTTCTCAACTAACCTAGAATTCCTTCTAGATCTCCATTTTAATACATTCATATCGATTCACCATCACAGGCAAGTACTGCTACTTTACAATTAAATGCCTTAGTTAGAAAGTTAATCTCTGAACTATCAACTATATACCATCTAGCCCTATACTTATCCAATTCCAGTGTCTCAACAACATCCTCTGGAACAATGTGAAGAGTCTTATGCTCAATATCTTTCAAGACTATCATATGCTCATTCTCCTCTACTCTACTGATAACATAATCCCTTGTATCTATTGAATAGGAAGTACCACATGAGCATGTGAAGTATAGATGTTTATCCTTACTCTTACCTCTACTCTTCTTACTCTCAATACTCATCAGTCTCTTACCACTAACATCTATGGCATTACTGCTGGTAATACATTCACAATGCTTTCTATAACTTGATCTAAGCATCTTTATGAATGCTAGCATTCTATCGTAATCTTGGAAGGAGAATATATCCTCATCATCATCAATATTTATGAATGCAAAGTCTACAGCCTTCTCCTGTAACTCTTCATCTTCAAGTTCTGATATTAGCACTATGATGTAGTATGGTATAGGTGGAACTCTATTGAACTTTGCAACTATGCTATTCATATAAACCTGCAGCTTTGCATATGCCCTACCTTTTATCCTCTCCAGCCTCTGCAAGAGCCTTGCCATCATCCTATCCATTCCATACTTGCTGCATATGTAATCCTCATCCCCTATGTTACCTCTTATTGCCTCATAAAGTTTGAGTATGTTAAGAGTTGATCTGATGTTAAGCTTAATATGCCATATCTGTGCATCCTCTTTACTATTCAACTTTATCACATATGCTCTTATACTCTTTACATTTGCCATTCTACATGCCTGTACCCTAGCATAACCATCAAGGATGTAGTATTCACCATCAACCTCTCCCACCAGTATAGGTTGTATGGATGATGAACCTTGCCTCTTCACCTCATCTGCAATACTCCTTATCATTGGATGTGTTGAGAGAGTAACTATATGATCTACACTCTTCAATGAATCAACATCCACATCAACAAGCAAGATTCATCACCCTCTTCAGATTAACATTGTTGATGATTGAGAGGATCTTCCTTGCCCTCCTTCTTGCCCTCTCATCAATATCAAGAAAGTGCATATACATCTCAACCATGTTAGCATCTTTACATCTATACACCTCATTAGCAAAGTTCAAGAGTATCCTCTGAATGGTTGGTAGATATCTTCTTGCATACACAAGTTCTACAGCATCCCTTATCTCCTCCTGACTCTTCCTTAATGAGTATCTGTTGCATACAGTATACACTACAAGCATAGCAAGCTCTGCTGAGCCCATCTTAACACACTTGAGTAACTTGCTATAGTAAGACCAACACTCAAACGTTATATGCCATGGAAGAGAAAGCCTTTCGCATAGGTTTGAGAAGAGAGAGAGTAGTTGTTCATCCTTACTGCTACTGTAGAATCGTGTAGACCTGCTCAAGTATGCTTCAGTACCTACATGAACTGCATTATACAGTTTAGGCTCTATCCTCCTATATCGGATGATGCTATCATCATTATTACTGCTATACCCAAGCACTGCCCCACACCTGGAGCATATTATCTCTCCATCCGCTGCATGAAGTAGATTGCCCTTGCAGAGGGGACAACTCCTACTGTACTCCAATTGTACCAATCTGTTCATACAAGTTGTAATATTCAAATACTATTTAAATGTTCCTAATAGTACTATAATAAAGTATATTTATGGGATTGTTCTATAATGTACCATGCGAAAGGGATATACTCAGATAGTACTGAAGGAGGAGGAGGCTAAGAGGATAGAGGAGTTTATAAAGAGTGATAAGAGGTTCGAGGGTAGAACGTTCAGTAATGCAGCAAAGACAATACTTCTAGAGTATATAGAGTACCATGATTACCTTAGGAGGTATGGACCGTTCCTGAAGTTCATAGGTGCTGAGGGTAACCTCATCTTCATATATGACCACTTCCTAGACAGGATAATTGAGGTTGAGGTTCACGATAGGATGCTCTACTGCAGGTACCATGGTAACTCAGAGTGTGCGCATATAGGCTTCTGCTTTGCAGTTCCAGAACTCTATAGGGTCTTCAGTGAGAAGGGCTTCAAGGAACCAAAGAGGATAGTTGAAGATGAGAAGTAGCGTACAGGTGTGTTATGGGTAGTAGATAGGTAGACTAACTGATTGGTTTGGTTGGTTGATGTTTTGATTGGATTGGATTGATATGCTTAAGCAAGTGATCTAAACCATTTTTGTTGATGATAGATATGATGAGCAGTAATAGCAATGGTATGCTGGATGAAGGGGAGGAATGGAGGAAGAAGGAGAGGACTATACTACTTAGAAGACTGCTTGGTGTTGAGAGGCCAGAGAACTATACTCAAAGGGTTAAGGTGATCAAGTATCTAGAGCAGGAGGGCCTACCTAGCAATGATGTAGATGTTGAGACTCTAGCATCCATCCTAAGGGATGATCAGTTAGAATCTCTCTTGATGCTAACATGCACAAATAGTACTGTTGTGTTCAAGGGGAGGTATTACACGTTCAGCAATGGTATGCTTCAGCATAGAGGCTCATGGGATATTGTAAGGAAGGATCTTACAGAGTTCCTTAATGCCCATGGAAGGAAAGGGTACGCATTACTCAAGGCTATGCTTGAAGTAGATACTGATACAATAGCGGGGATAATGGCTAAGGCAAGTGAGGTGTATGGTGAGAGGCTCAATCCCATTAATATGCTCATAGAGTTAAGGGATGGGCTAAGGATTGCATACAGTACAAGCATGGATGAAGGAGAGAGAGGGAATGGTGAAGGTAAGAGAGGTAGGCATAAGACTGTATGGGGAATACTTGAAGAGGTTAGGCCATTAGTTAGGCATATTCTTGATGAACTCTGCCATATACCAAGGTTGAGTACAAGGGATGCTTACATGGAGTTTGAGTATGAGGTTAAGAGGATGGACGAGGAGTTTAGAACATACCTAATGCAGTTGATGGAGGAGAGGTATGAGGATACACTTAGATTCGGTAGAGATGTTACATCTGAGTATATAACAAGATACCTTAGAGAACTCTTTGGCTCGCTCTATCTTGATCCCTTGCTTGCTATAGCACAACAGTACTCTTTAACCGATTCTAGCATAGTTAGTGAGAAGAACCATAGCAAGGTTATGAGCACTGGCTTCAACCTTGCCCTCTTTGGTGATCCAGGGAGTGGTAAGACGTTTGCCATAAAGGATCTTATAATTGGTTCTGAGAATGGTGTACCAGCACATGGCCTTCCTGGTATGAATAGATACTGTGGAGGCATGACCCCAGCAAAGTTCATTGCTATAGGAGAGGCATATGAGGGTAGATCTGTGAACTTCATAATCACTGAGTTCAATGACTGGTTCAAGTACAAAGGCATGGTTGAGCCATTGAAGATAGCAATGGAGAGAGGTATCATAAGGTATGAGACCAAATCATACAGCATAAGACCATACAGGTTCACATCATTCTTCTCAGTAAACTATAACACATCAGTATATAACAAGAACATATATGAACCTACCATAAGAGACCCAAACTTCAAAGCAGTTGAGGATAGGATGCTCTGTAGACTACATATCTTAACCAAGGATAGATATGGCGAGCTTGCAAAGAGGCAGAGTAGCCTTATGAAAGGTATATTGCAGGAGAGGATGGCTTGTACAGCAGGTATGATTAGGGATCATCTTACACTAGTATATGCTATACAGAGAGGTTATCACAAAGACTTCAAACCCAAACAGATCATGATTAATGATGATGTAGTGGATAGGATAAGGGATGTAATGGATGTTATAATAGAACATATTGAAGATGGTAGTAGTGGGCATGGTGAGTATAGAGTACCATTCTCTGTAAGGTTAGAGAAGAAGACACTCCAACTAGCATCTACATTAGCATTGGTAAGGTTCTTCTCATTCAATGATGTTATAACTATAGATGAGTACTCTCTATCTATAGCGCTAAGGTATTTAGTAGAAGAGGCATGGATAAGATCAGGTTATACATTTGATGTAAAGAGTGTAACAAGTACCATCGATAGAGTAGAATGAAGGATCAAGAATACATCACAATATTATATTCTCAATATATTAGACTATTTTGTAAAAAAATTGATCAGAAGACTCTTATCTTTACTATGAAAGTATATATTTAATGAGGACAATAATAGTAATGATGATGGTAGCAGTTACAATAGCATCATTGCCTATTGCTCTACAGGATATAGATGCTCATCATTATTCGCAGAGAAGATGGGAAGGTACTAGCGTTGATCTATGCTATGATTCTTATAGTCTAAGAAATCTCAGAATAGATGGTGAGTCCAATCAGTATACAAAAGTTAAGCAACAACTAGATATAGCAAGGAATGATTGGAATGATGAGCCATCAAGATTCACATTGAATCTTATAGGTGGACAGTATTGTAGGAACTGGATATATGCAGCTGTACTGACAAACGGTGAAGATAAGACTGCTGCAGCAGCAATGATATGTGTTAGGCAAGGATCTGGAGAGAGGTGTGCAATAGCAGAACTTCCTCATGACTTTCCCACTGGCTCTATAACTAGAGCATCAGTAACCTTCAATACAAGATTTGATTGGTTTACTACTGCTATATGCCCTTCAGATCCAGGCATTAAGCAGAGGACCCTCAGCTATGTAGCAAGGCATGAGTTTGGTCATTGGGTATCATTTGACCATACTTTTGGCTTTCCTTATGAGTCTGTTATGTATGCTAGTTATGACTGTAGCAGTAGGAACTCTGTTAAGCCTGCTGATAGTGCTGAGTTAAGTAGCATATATGGGTGATCAATATGAATTATAGAATGCTAGTAATAGTAATGGCAACTGCATTGATAGCAGGAAGTATCGCTGCTATAATACATATCAGTAATACTTCCAATACAATGATTGTATTACCACCTTCATCATCATCAACAACATCAACTACCACAAAGGATCCATTAGAATTATTTAGAGAGAGTCATTATAAGGAGTATTCAGACCCTCGTAGCATAAGTGAAGGTGAACCACACCCACTAGATTACATTGCAAGAATATCACACCATATAATAATAGGGAAGATGAAGGTGATTGGAAAGCTTGAAGAGAGATTAACTCCTAACGTGACAATGGAGATGGATAGAGCTACACTAGAGGTTGAGCAGGATCTTATAGGCAGATACAAGGAAAAGGAGATATTCTTCAGAACATTCCCAGGTAGATTGACAGGTGTAATGCCAAATGACACCATACTTGTATTCATAGGTAAATCAGAGCCTGAGCCTTTAAATCCATTTGGCAGTGATTACTATCTTATGGGCAAGCCTGGTATCTACAAGATAGTTGATGGTAAAGCATATGGCTACTATCATGATGGTATAGATCTGGAAGAGTTGATAAGGTTCATTGAGAAGGCAAGGAGTGAGAGGATAAAAGAGATAACGATGAAGGCAGAGTATATAGTGTTAGGGAGGATAACCAAGATAGAACCTATAAACGTATATGAGCCTAATGAAGAGTCTGTAGATGAGAAGTATCTAGCAACAGCAAACTTTACCATAGAGGTGGAAGAGGAACTTACAGGTAAATACAAGGAGAAGGAGATGGTATTCTTCTTTGGTGCGAGAGATGAGATAAGATGTAATGTTGGTTATAGATGCATAGTATTCTTGAAGTATGGTAGCATAGAGTATGTTAAACCTCTAGTAAATAAGGATAAGATCGCACCATACTATCTCATATATGTACACTCACTTACAAATGGCTCCTATAAGATAATGGATGATAACAAGGCTTATGGAGATGAGTTTCCAGAAGGTATAGAGGTAGATATGCTGGTAGCAAAGATAAAGGAGTATAAATTGAAGAATTGATTAACCACTATTTTTATTTTATATATTCTATACTACCATTATCAAATATCTAGATGTCTCTTCTCAAATGTTATCATCTCAAAGTTCAAGTCTAGAGACTTTGCATACCTGTAAGCCTCATCTATCTCTTGCCTGCTTGGAAGTCTAGCCATATCCTTGTATGCTGGATCGTAGTTTGGTGAGTATGGATCGCAGTAGTTCTCTGGCCTATATTGATCCATTATGTTGATCAGCACTTCTGGCATGTTATCTGCAACCCATTCTAAAACTGGTTTTGTGCAGCACTCAACATGCCCAGGCATTATTAGATGCCTTATAACCATATCCTCGCCCCAGTAGTGAACCTGTTTTATGTTATTGGTTACAGTCTCCCAGTACCATGGTGTCCTTGCAAGCCTCAATGAGCACTTGTTGGAACCAAACTTCAGATCTGGAAGCCATACATCCATAAGGCATCTAAGCACGTTTAGTGCTTCTCTACTCATGAAGAAGTTTGAGTTCCACAACTGTGGTACATTGAACTCACCTGCATAGAAAGCATTACTATGGCTCATAGCATATTCATATGGCATATCAGCATTAATGCTCTTTATCATGAACAACTCACCCCTTACCTTCCCTATTATGAGCCTGCTCATCTCATGTATTGCTTCAACTATGCTATGCAGGTGTATAGTTGGCTCACCACCAACCCAGTTTATGTTATGGCATCCTTCAAGCCTCAACTTGTATGCCATCAATGCTATCATATACGGTGTAACTACACTACCATTGAACCTATCTGTGCTTATATCACCATTCTGACAGAAGACACATCTCATGTTGCAACTTGTGAAGAAGATGGTGCCTGAACCCTTACTGCCTCTAAATACTAACTCCTCCCCCATGTGATGGAAGAATGTACTGACCCTACTCTCAGCCTCTAACTTGCATGCACCTAACTTGCCCCCAGTAGTTCTATCAACCTTGCACTGCCATCTGCAGAAGTTACATGCGTGTAGTGATCCTTTCACTATGGCAAGGAGTAGATCTAGCAGGTTTACCTTTGCTATAGGCACATCGTTAATCGTTACACTCCTACTCCTAACATCAGACCATAGCCTTATGAACCTCTCAAGTGCGGCATCATACTCCTTCCAAAGACCATCAATATCCATGTTATATATGCTAGGATCTACTGGCACCCTTTTGCATATCAGATACTTTGCTGGCATGCTGTTAGTTGCTACAGAATAGTACCAACCAAGCCTATCCCTAACACTACCCTCCTTCCATATCCATAGTGAACCAAAGTCCCTTCCCATCATAATTACACAGTATAACTATGCTTTGCTCATATTTATTGGTAGAACTCTTCCCTAACACTCCTCCTGCTAAGGTAGTATATGCCTAAAGAGAATAGTGCTATTGCTACTACTGCAATTGTGTATGGATAGCCTAGGAGCATCTGCATGTACATCGTCCATATAGAGTCTAGTAGACCAAAGCACATGAATAGTATTGAGAGGAAGAGTGCCCAACCCCTCCTCTTATACAAGCCATAGATGAGTGCTAGGGCAAATGATGCTAGAGCAAACTTCATAGCTGCACCTGTACTTGCTTCACTGAAGAGTTCACTTGCATAATACTCGCTCAATGTAAGTATACCAACTAGGATATTGTATGATGAGCCTAGTGCTAAGAGTACCATTATTATGGTTATCCCTCTATGCCTCATCCTTTTCATCTAATCATAAATAGAATACTTATTATTAATGATGCTGGATCATGAAGAAGCAATACTGCTGAATATGTAGTTGAGCATACTCTCATCTGCACATGCTATGAATGATAGCCTAGCATCTAGGCTCAATGGTGTATCAAGCATATTGAGATACTCATCCACAACTATCCCTCCAGCCTCAACTATTATTAGGTATGCAGCAGCTATATCAGTAACCCTTATCTTCCCCCTAACATCTATGTATGCATCAAGCAAACCTCTAGCAAGTAAGCACATCTCCAATGCGTTTGAGCCGAACTGTCTTATATGGTTGGTCATAGCAAGTATACTGCTCAACCTCTTGAGTTTATCTATGCTTATGCCAGAGAGGTTTATGCCTATAACGTATCCAGCCCTATCACTGCTTACATTTGCAGTCTTTATCCTTGAGCCATTCATATATGCACCATCACCCTTTACAGCATAGTAGATATCACCACTTGTAAGGTCCATGACAGATGCATGTGTAACACTACTCAACCTATCTGATGTTGCGTATGCTACAGAGCAGGAGTAGAATGGTATGCCTCTAACTGCATTAGTTGTACCATCTATTGCATCAAGTACTATTATACAATTACCATCATCATTGCTAGCATTGGCATCAACCCTTCCCTTCCCCTTCCTACCACTATCAACAAGCCCAGCCTCCTCGCTCAGCACTCTACAACTCACATCGTACTCTCTAACTACTTCTAGTGCAGCATCCTCACCAACCTTGTCTATCTTCTTTGTAATATCACCTCCAGCACCCCTTGCTAGGGATATGCCTGCCTCTTCCCTGCTCATCCTGCCAACCTTGCTCCTAACATTCATGCATATATCATGGAGCATATTCATGATGGTATCCATGCAGTTGCATATCTATACTGGTAATAAAAACCAAATCCAATTATCATTTGTGTAGAGCAGTATTTAAATAGTTAGAGAGTAAGATGCTTACATGCATCATGATATAATAGTGGTTGGAGGAGGTGTAGCAGGACTATCATCAGCATTGTTCATTGCAAGACAAGGTTCAAATGTTCTAGTACTCTCTCAAGATCTTGGAGGACAGCTGAACCTAATCCCTAGGCTTGAGAACTATCCTGGGATAATCCTTACTAGTGGGGAGTTGCTTGCTAGAACATTAGAGCAGCAAGTGCTCACATTTGGTGGCAAGATAAGGTATGAGAGGGTTGAGAAGGTAGATGCTATAGATGATGGGTTCAAGGTTATAAGCAATGATAGGGAGTACACATGCAAGGCACTGATACTTGCTTTAGGGAAGGTGCCAAGAGAGCTTGGTGTTGAAGGGGAGAGGAGGTTTCTAGGTAGAGGCTTGACGTATGCTACCAAGTCTGAGGCACCATTCTATCAAGGTAGGGTTGTTGCTACAACTGGTG
Source organism: archaeon HR04 (assembly GCA_002898655.1). Lineage (GTDB taxonomy): Archaea > Thermoproteota > Nitrososphaeria > Nitrososphaerales > Nitrosocaldaceae > Nitrosocaldus. The sequence continues at coordinate 7,167 of BEHG01000005.1, read as the reverse complement.
TTGGTAACTACCTTGTAGAATCAGCACTTCTGCTTAGCAGGTTTGCAAGGAAGGTATACGTTATATACAGAACAAGCAAGATGGCTGGGGATAAGGAGATGATCGAAGCACTAGAGAGGAAGGATAACATAGAGTATGTACCAAACAGTGAGGTTATTGCAATAGATGGGGATGAGAGGCTGAGGAGTATAACTTTAAGAGACCAATCTGGAGGTACAAAGAGGTTAGATGTTGATGGACTATTTGTTGAGATGGGCTACAAGGTGTATATAGACTTTGTTAAGCATCTTGTAAGGATCAACCAGAGAGGCGAGATAGAGGTTAATGAGTACTGTGAGACATCATACAAGGGTATATTTGCTGCTGGTGATGCTACTAGTGTGCCTTACAAGCAGGTTATAGTTGCTGCTGGAGAGGGTGCCAAAGCAGCGATATCAGCATACAACTATCTTCAGAGGCTTGCTGGTAAGCCAGGGATAAAGGCTGATTGGAGGAAGAGTATAGGGGCAGAGGTGTACAACTTTTAATCTGATTTGATCTATCCTTATCTTTAGTCATTTATTCTACCTCTAGATCATATAAAATAAAATTGTATGGATGGGAAATGCTCAAGGTATAGAGTATATAGCCACTCCTATATTGTAATATATATTGTTGTACTTAACAGTTATTACCATACCTTGAGTTACTATAGCTCTATTAAGACCATAATCCCATACCATAGCAGATCTCTCATCCTTCGATTTGCCATGCTGTAGTGCCAGTTCCTTCATTATACTCTTGAGTGCATAAGCATCATCCTTACCTATCTCAAACTCATACATATTGGCAATGTCACATATAGCTGCACCACTCGCGAGTGGACCTGATGGACATTCATCAGGATCAAGATGGCGTTCTTCTAACACCTTGAATGCCTTGCTGAATTCATCTGCTCTTGGGAACTTTGCTATTACACTATCATCTATTGGTATTGCTAACCCATCATAGTTAGGAATCTCCATACCACATATACCATGGTAGTAACATGTTTCCGTTCCAACCTCTCTTTCTATAGCCTTTATTCTATCTGGTAGGCTCTTTACGTATTCAACTGATGGGCCTGCTTGGATAGTTACCTCAGCCCTACCAAACGTAAGAGCTGAACCCATTATATATGGACTTGTGACAAGCAGCATAACTGCAACTCCTAGGAATGTGAATGCGCCAGCATACATGAATATGTACTTCTTGGTAATACCCATACCATCTCTATATTCTCTGCTCCCAGATATAAATCTAAACTTTTCTGTCATTTTTTTTGACAAATAATCTTATCAAGTATGACTATAATTGTTATGATTAATGCAGAAGAAGGTAGTTATAACAACTATTATAGCAGTTCTGGTTACTAGCAGTAGTATAGTATATGCACATACATTATCATGGGAGTTCTACAATGATGTTCTTGTAAGTAATGCAGATACTGGCTATCGTAAGATAGAGGCGCATATAATGAGGCATCCAACAGATGGAAACATGCTAATGGCAGCGTTCGTAGACTTTGCTGCGTATTCAGGAGCAGAAAAGAGATGCAGGATTGCAACTAGTACAGATGGCGGAGCTACATGGAGTGATAAGGGGTATCTGCCTTTACCAACAGGTACATACATATCGGTTGATCCAGTGGTTGCAGTAAGCAAAGTAGGGAATACGGTAAGATGGTATGTAGCATGTTTAGCGCTATCTGATAGCATAAAATATTATAATAAGAACGATGTATCAAAGATATACTACTCTACCTCAACAGACAATGGTGCAACATGGAGTAGCCCTACCGTTGTAACTGAGGCTAAATGCGTAGATGATAACCCAACCTATGACTATCCATATGCAGATGAAGATTGCCCAATTGTGGATAAACCATGGATAGCAGTGAATGGAAGTAATGTGTATCTCTGCTGGGCTAGGATGAGCGATATAAGTAGATGGAATTATAAGGATAGCAGTGGCAATTATCCATACTCCTCTCCAATTGCTATATTCTTCAAGAGGGTTGGGAGTTCTGGTGATCCTATTAAACTGGATTCTGGTACCTCATGGCAGGCAAATAATAGTGTAAGTGATAGATCTGTACAGGGTTGCAATATAGCTGTTAACACTAACAATGGCATAATATACGTTGCATGGACAAAATTGACTGGGGATACTACTGCATCGATAAGGATGAAGAGATCATTCGATAACGGCAACACATTTGATAACACACAGATAATAGCAAGCCCTAATAGAATACGTACTAGTGCTGGTACATGCACAGATGCATTTGGATGTGTTATAGGCATAACCATAAATGGTCAACAGAGCGGCTTTAAGGTAAATAACTTTCCATATCTAGCAATTGATAGTTCAAACAATCTGCATGTAGTATGGACAGGCTATGCATCAACAGCATCTCCACCAAATACAAACATAATGTACACGAAGATAACCAACTGTACTACACAAGGGGAGAACTGCAGTAGAAGTTCCGCTGTAAATATTGTTAATGAGGGCACGGCAAACAAGGATCAGTTCCATCCTTCTATAACATTCTCAAGCAGAACCAACACACTTATAGTAACTGCATTAGATAGGAGAGATAGCACGGATAACACTTTGTGGAGACCGACATCATACCACTGTCATCTAGATGTTAATACATGCACATCATCTAGCCATTGGAGTACAAGCAGTATAGGACCACAGTCAACCAATGCTGATACAGAAGGTACCCAGACTAAAACACATACTTATATAGGCTCTTACTATGGCGTTACTACTGGTAGTAGAGAAGCATATAACGTATGGTTAGATAATAGAACTGTGAACCTTGACTCAAAACTGAGGATATGGTTTGATAGAACAACAACATAGTCTATACCATCTTTTTATTTCCTCCCACTATAAAATAAACCTCAACTAATCAGATAACTTGTATTGCATGTATCTCATCCAGCACTTCACTTAAGGCACTGGTCAAACTCTTCTTTGTTAGCTCAACCCTTCTATCAAACCTTATATCCATATTCACTGCAACACTATTATGCTCTATCCTTACCGTTGGTGAACCTAACCCTCTCTTATCCTGATATGCCTTAACCTTTGTTAGTTTCTCATCCAATGAGTTCATCCATTCCATGAACTTATCATAGTTCATCTCATCGTTTGGTATAGCAGTTATGTATAGAGTTAACTTGCCCCCTCTAACACTAGCCTCATCTGTGATTAGATCTATTATCCTATCCTCCTCGTTGGTACCATAGTCTGGTGTAAAGTATCCTATAACATTCCTACTCCCATCATATATGTAGTATTGGACATCCTCCCTTACAACCATCCAGCCTAGTGTAGTGCTCATATACTCTTATAGATAGAATTTATTTATTACCTTTTCTATACATAATTACAGGCTAATGTCAAGCGAGTTTAGGTTCTGTGATAGATGCATGAGGCGCACAAAGCATGATATAGTTGTAGAGCCAGAGATGGCTACCTATAAGAGGAGGAGGCTCTATAGATGCTCCATCTGTGGCAAGGAGAGTTGGAAGAGAGGCTTGAGACCAAGCTCAGAGATCTCTTACTAGTTCATTGCTCTTCATACAACACATCTGCATCAAGGTTGCACCTCTTGAATGCATCAAGAAGATCATCCAACCCATTGACGAGGTAGAGGTGTGAGTAGCATGAGCAGTCAGATGATCCAAACCCCTTGAATGGGGCATGATGCTGCTCTGCTAGATAGCGAGCAAGCATGCACTCTACTCTTCTATCAGTTACTGTATATACAGTGTTTATAACCTTTGCACATCTATGCGTGGTAAGATAATCTATATGCCATCTCAACCTCTTGCTGCTTAATACATGCCTCTTAATCCTTGTTCTGAGTGAGTTCATCGCAGAGCCTACATATGCATAGATACCAGGAGTAAGCATCACCATACCTAAAGAGCCTATCCTAATCCTATGTCTACATGCAGAATCTACACTTATAAGTATGATATAGACACCCTTCATATTCATTCACTAACAACCATTCAGGAAGTTACAAATATGATCCTTACATATGGTTAAGCATGGGGAAGAGGCTTAACAGGCTTGCAAATGAGACTAGTCCATATCTTCTCCAACATGCAGATAACCCTGTAGACTGGTATCCATGGTGTGAAGAAGCATTGAGGAGGGCTAGAGAGGAGGATAAACCCATATTCCTAAGCATAGGGTATAGTGCATGCCATTGGTGCCATGTTATGGAGCATGAGTGCTTTGAGGATGAAGAGGTTGCAAGTATAATGAATGAGCATTACATAAACATAAAGGTTGACAGGGAGGAGAGGCCTGATATAGATGATACCTACCAAAGGGTATGCCAACTTGTAACAGGTACAGGAGGATGGCCATTGAGTGTATTCCTAACACCAGATCTCAAACCATTCTACGTTGGTACATACTTCCCAAAGGAGGATCGTTATGGGCTCCCAGGGTTCCCAAGGCTACTCAAGTACCTTGCTGAACTCTACAGGAGTGATAGGGCTAAGATAAACAGACAGGTTGAGATGATAATGGATGGTCTAAGCATGCTTGAGTTTAAGCCAAAGGTAGTAGAGAGTATGGATCTAACCCTGCTTGATGAACCTGCCATCCATCTGCTTGATGATGCTGATATGATCAATGGTGGCTTTGGTGGTGCACCAAAGTTCCCAAATGCTATGAACCTCATCTTCCTCCTTAGATACTACAGGATGAAGGGTATAAGCAGGTTCCTTAACTTCGTGCTACTTACATTAGACAAGATGGCAGATGGAGGGATACATGACCATATAGGTGGAGGGTTCCATAGGTATGCTGTAGATGCTAGATGGATGGTTCCTCACTTTGAGAAGATGCTCTACGATAATGCGTTGCTTGCAGTACTGTATGCTGAAGCGTATCAGATAAGCAGGGATGGAAGGTACATGGAGGTTATGAAGGATACTCTGGACTACATGCTTAGGGATATGCTGAGCAGTGAGCATGGGTTCTGCTCATCCCAAGATGCAGACTCTGAGGGTGAGGAAGGCAAGTACTACACATGGAGCATCGATGAGGTTAGAAGGTTGATAGGCAGTGATGGCAGTAATAATAATAGTAGTAGTGAGCATGCTGATATCTTCTGTGCATACTATGGGATAAGTGAGCAGGGTAACTTTGAGGGTAAGAATATCCTTCATGTCAGCATGAGCATAGATACACTTGCATCAAGGTTCAACAAGAGCAGAGATGAGGTTAAGGCTATACTAGAGAGGTGTAGAAGGCTTCTATTCAATGCTAGAGCATCTAGGGTAAAGCCAGCAAGGGATGATAAGATAATACTTGCATGGAATGCACTTGCAATCTCTGCAATGGTAAAGGGATACAAGGTATCTGGTGATGAGAGATACCTTGATGCTGCATTAAATGCAGTAGGGATGATAGAGGATAAGATGGCTAAAGGCTCTAGGCTTAAGAGGATATACAAGGATGGTGTAGCAAAGATAGATGCTTACCTTGATGATTACTCATCATACATAAATGCACTATTAGACCTCTTTGAAGTAAACCCAAAGAGTATATACCTAGAGAGGGCAGTAGCATACATGGAGCATATGCTCCAGCACTTCTGGGATTCTAGCAATGATCTCTACTACACATCTGATGAGCATGAACAGTTGATAGTAAGGAGTAAGAATCCTTATGATCTTTCAACACCATCAGGCAACTCAATGGCTGCACTAGCACTCATCAGACTCTACCATTACACCCATAAGCAGGAGTACATCTCAAAGGCAGAGAGTATACTTAAAGCATACGCACTTCATGCAGCAGAGAACCCATTCGCATATGGAAATATGCTCAACGTACTCTACCTTTACCTGAAGAAGCCCATAGAGGTTACTGTGATAAGTGATGCTAGAGATGGTGGAAGGGAGTTATGGAAGGAGTTCATGCCAGAGTGTATATTAGTTACCATCAACAAGGATAATCTCGATAGGCTAGAAGGCATACCATTCTTCTCTGGCAAAGTATCAATAGAGGGCAAGGATCTGACAGCATACGTATGTAAGGAGTTCAGATGCTCCTTGCCATTGCATAGCGTTGAGGAGGTGAAGAAGCATATTCTGGAAGAGGCATAGATGTGAGCAGTGTGGCAAGGCATTTGCAAAGGTTGAAGAACTCATGCAGCATGTGCAGGTTGTTCATAATAGCAATACACCATACTGGTGTGTTGAGTGTAACATAGCCTTCAGCAATGGGAATGAGTTGAGGGAGCATGCAAGGCGATACCATACGTACAAAAAGAAGTAAACATTATATCATCATCAACATCCCTTCACTTCACATTAACCAACTAACTAACTAACCATTCATCTCTAACATCAAGACATTTCAACATACGTTAGCCACTTGAGGAACCTCTCATCCCTACCTTTAACAACATCCTCATACATGCTCTTAAGCCTCTTAGTAATTACCCCTACATTACCATCCCCAACCTTCCTGTTATCTATCATAACTACTGGCTTTATCCCTGCTGCTGTGCCAGTTAGGAATACCTCATCTGCAAGATAGAGTTCGTCCCTGCTTATGCTCCTAACCTCATACATGATACCTTCATGCTTTGCTATCTGGAGCACTGTATCCCTTGTTATACCTGCTAATGCACCATCAGTAGTTGGAGGAGTGCATATAACACCCTCTCTAACTATGAATACATTCTCTGCACTTGCCTCTGCAACCATACCATTTATGTTAAGCATTATAGCCTCATCAAACCCATTCTTCAATGCTTCTATCCTTGCTAGAGCAGAGTTTGCATAGTTTGCAGTTGCCTTTGCACCAACAGGCATGGTTCTAGCATCTATTCTACGCCATGAAGAGACCATGCACCTTATCCCTTGCTCACTACTCAAGTACTCATCCCACTGCCATACTGCTATAGCAACATCAACCCTATTAGGTAATGGATTAACTCCCATCTTACCATAGGAGTAGTATGCTATTGGCCTTATGTAGCAACTCCTCAACCCATTTACCTTAACAGTCTCTATAACAGCATCTATCATCTCATCAAAACCATACCTTAAATCCATGAGGTATATCTTTGCGCTAGAGAAGAACCTCTTTATATGA